>DAOUQH010000030.1 GCA_030625645.1 Flavobacteriia bacterium
CCACCTTCTCTACCAAAACCACTTTCTTTATATCCGCCAAAAGGCGAAGCAGCATCAAATCTATTAAAAGTGTTTGCCCAAATCACACCAGCTTTTAATTTTTGAGTGAGATAGAAAATTTTTGAACCAGTTTGTGTCCAAACACCTGCTGCCAAACCAAACGGAGTATTGTTAGCTTTTTCGATAACTTCATCAATAGTTCTAAAAGTTTGAATAGCCAAAACAGGGCCAAAAATTTCTTCCTGAACAATAGTATGAGATTGTGAAACATTTAAGAAGAGCGTAGGCGCACACCAATTTCCTTTTTTGGGAAGATTACATTTACTTTGGTAGATGTCAGCCCCTTCATCGATTCCGATTTGGATATAATTTTCAATTGTTTTTAATTGTCTTTTCGAATTAATTGCCCCTACATCAGTATTTTTATCTAATGGATCTCCAACTATCAAAGTTCGCATTCGATCTTTTAACTTATCAATAACCAAATTAGCAACAGATTCTTGAACAAATAATCTTGAACCTGCACAACAAACATGACCTTGATTTAAGAAAATGGCATTGATAATACCTTCAACTGCCTGATCAATAGCAGCATCTTCAAAAATAATATTGGCACTTTTACCACCTAATTCTAAAGTGATTTTTTTGTTAGTTCCGGCAACAGCTTTTTGAATATATTTTCCAACAGCAGTTGACCCTGTAAATGATATTTTATTAATGTCAGGATGATTTACAATTTCAGCACCAGTTTTTCCAGCTCCTGTAATGATATTTATAACGCCTTTTGGTAAGCCACTTTCGTGAATGATTTCAGCCAACTTTATAGCTGTTAATGGAGTAGTTTCGGCAGGTTTTAACACAACGGTATTTCCTGTAGCTAAAGCTGGAGCTAATTTCCAGGCAGCCATTAACAAAGGGAAATTCCATGGAATAATCTGCCCAACAACACCTAGTGGTTCTGCCTTTCTATTAGGAAAAGCATATTCTAATTTATCAGCCCAGCCTGCGTAATAAAAGAAATGATTTGAAACTAAAGGAATATCAATATCTCGAGATTCTCTAATTGGTTTTCCACCATCTAAACTTTCAATAACTGAGAATTCTCTGGCTCTTTCTTGAATTAATCGAGCAATTCTAAAAATATATTTTCCTCTTTCTTTTCCAGATAATTTCGACCAACTTTTAAAAGCTTTACGAGCAGCTTTTACTGCTTTATCTACATCTTTTTCACCTGCTAAGGCAACTTTAGAGATAGTTTTATTATTTGAAGGATTGATGGTTTCAAAATATTCTCCACTTTCGGGTTTAACAAATTCACCATCAATATAGAGATCGTATTGTTTTTTAACTTGAATATGATCAGTGCTTTCGGGAGCCGGATCATAAGACCAAGAAGTTTTAAATATATTTTTATCTATTTTTTTTGTCATAATTAGTCCTTTGAAAAATAATTAGAAGATTGATATAATCCGGTTTCAGCCTTTACCAACTGCATTAAAACATCGTTTGCTAAACTACTTGCGCCAAAACGGAAATATTCATTATTCATCCATTTTTCGCCTAAAACTTCATTGAGCATCACTAAATATTGTAAGGCAAGTTTTGAAGTAGAAATCCCACCAGCAGGTTTCATACCAATCATTTTCCCAGTTTTTAAATAATAATCTTTAATAGCATCAAGCATTACATAAGTTACAGGCATTGTAGCTGCGGGTTGTATTTTCCCTGTTGAAGTTTTGATAAAATCAGCCCCGGCATACATAGCAATTTCACTAGCTTTTCTAATATTGTCTAATGTTTCTAATTCGCCTGTTTCTAAAATTACTTTCAAATGAGCTATACCACATGCTTCTTTGATAGTAGCAATTTCATCAAAAACGAATTTATAATTTCCTTGGAGGAATTCACCACGTGAAATTACCATATCAACTTCATCGGCACCATTATCTACAGCAAGTTTTGTATCGGCAATTTTAATTTCTAAACTAGATTGACCACTTGGAAAAGCAGTTGCAACTGATGCAACATGAATATTTGATCCAACTAATGCTTTTTTTGCAATAGCTACCATTGAAGGATAAACACAAATTGCAGCAACAGTTGGTATATTTTTTAGTGCATCGTGCGGATGCATAGCTTTATAACAGAGTTGTTTGACTTTTCCTTGTGTATCTTTGCCTTCTAATGTGGTAAGGTCAATCAGACTAAGAGTTAGCTTAAGTCCTTCAACTTTTGAAGAACTTTTAACACTTCTACTTTTAAAACGGTCAACCCTTTCATGAACACCAAGTGTGTCATAAGTTGGAATTTTTGATAGATCTGGTAGCATTTATTTTTATTAGGTTTCCAAATTTACGAATAAAAGTTAAATTTAAAAAAATGTAGATAGGACTTATAAAAGTAATTGTTCATGGGATAAATTTTTAATACCATTACATCCTATGAGCTAGATTATTAAAAACAAAGAATACGCCAAAAAAAAGCTTGGAGAAATCCAAGCTTTCTAATTCGATTTAAGATAAAAATTAATTCTCTTGTACAACTAGTGTTATAGGTAAGGTATATCTAACTCCTACTGCTCTTCCTCGTTGTTTTCCAGGCATCATGTCTGGTAGTAGACTAACAACTCTTATTGCTTCTTTTTCCAATCGTTTATGTGGTCCTCTGGCTTTAATATCAGTAATCTTACCTTTTTTATCAATTTTAAATTGAACATAAACTTTTTTCTTACCAGGGCTTAGACCAAGTTCGGAAGCAAGATCAACATTGAATTTTTTATTTACATGTTTTTTTATTTCTTCTTGTAAACATGCTTTCTTTTGAGCTTTTGTTCCTTTGCATCCAGGATAAACAGGAGCATCTTCAATAATGGCAAACGGCACATCTTCTTCTACAACTTCTTCTTCTACAACTTCTTCAATCTCTATAACCTCTTGTACTTCTATTGCTTCCATTTGATCTGTTTCTGTAGATTCCAGAACTGTTTCTTCAATTTCCTTATCATCAGCTACAATTTCAATTTTATCTGGTGAAGGAGGAGGGGGAGGGGGAGGTTTTGTTTCTAACATTTTTTCAGTAATTGGAATATCTAAAACTTCCTCTGTTTGTATGGTTGAAGTATCAAATTCTTCAATATATCTATCAACAGTTTTCCACTCAATTGCAATATAGATTAAAAGAAGAGCTAATGCTAAACCAAGTTGGAAAAATATTTTACTGTAAGGAGACAACCTAGCTTTTTTATATTTTTTGACTAACATAACTAAGGTATTTATAATAAGCACTTAAAGTTAGTAAATATGAATTATTTTACAAATGATTTTTATCATTATTATTAGGTGAAATTAAAAAAAAGTCAAAAAAAAAGCTACCAGATTTAACTGATAGCATTAAATATTTTTAAAAAAAAAGGTTATTCAACAACCAATGTAATTGGTAAAGTGTATTTTACACCAACGGCTCTACCACGTTGTTTACCAGGTATCATATCTGGAAGAGATGAAACTACTTTTACAGCTTCTTTTTCTAATCGTTTGTGTGGACCTCTAGCTCTGATGTCAGTTATTTTTCCTGTTTTTGAAATTTTAAATTGTACATATACTTTTTTTCTACCAGGACTTAATCCAAGATCATTAGCAAGATCAGTATTAAATTTTTTACCTACATGTTTTTTGATTTTTTCTTGTAGACATGCCTTCTTTTGAGCGTTTGTTCCTTTACATCCAGGGTAAACAGGTACATCTTCAATAATTGCAAATGGCACATCTTCTTCAATATACTCTTCTTCAACCACCTCTTCAATCTCAACAATTTCAACAGCTTCAGTTTCGTCAGTTTCAGTAGATTCTAAAACAGTTTCTATAATTTCTGCCTCATCTTCAACAATTTCAATTTTTTCTGGTGCAGCTGGCGGCGGCGGCGGTGGTTTTATTTCTTGAATTCTTTCGGTGATTGGAATGTCAATCTCCTCTTCAATTTCCATATTTCCCATTCCTAAATCGGCAATATTTCTTTCAAATGTTTTCCATTCAATTCCTACATAAATCATCAATAAAGCAAGAGCTAATCCAAGCAACATAAATTGTTTGTTGTGATTTTCAAGGTTTGCTTTTGGGTTTTTTTTCAATTCCATTCTATAAAAGTTTTAATCGTTCGCTAATTTAAGCAAATATTTTGTACAAATACAAATTTTTTAAATTCTGTTATACCATTCAATAATTTTATCAAAAATTGTAATGGCAATTATAATTCCAAATATATTTGCAATGACATCATAAAAGTCAGCTGTTCTGTATTCAGTTAATTCTCCTTGTAAGCCTTCAAGTATAATGCCATAAAATGTTAAAATTAAAATTATAGCTACCTTAAAGTAGGGCTTTTTAAGTTTTTCTTTTAATGCAAAAAACCAAATTGTTGAAAGTGTAAAATAGGCTAAAGTGTGTAAGACCTTATCACTATTCTTTACTTTTATACCTAAATTTATACTTGGTACAATGCTTAAACTTAAAAACGCGATTATTATAGTAGCAATAATAGCTAGTAAAATAGCATTATGCTCCAATAATTTCTTTGTATGCTGTAGCATCTAAAAGGTTGTCTAACTGATTTGAATCAGATATTTTTATTTTAATGATCCATCCTTCACCATAAGAATCAGTATTTATATTTTCAGGAGCATCCTCTAAAGCTTCATTAAATTCAATGATTTCACCACTTAAAGGCATAAATAAATCAGATACAGTTTTTACAGCTTCTACACTTCCAAATACTTCTTCAATATCTAAAGTTTCGTCAACAGTTTCTACATCAACATAAACAATATCTCCTAATTCGCCTTGAGCAAAAGTAGTAATACCAATAGTTGCAATATCTCCTTCAATTAAAATCCATTCGTGATCTTTTGTGTATTTTAAGTTTTCTGGTATATTCATTTTATATTAATTTAATTGGTTAATTTCCTATAATATATCTTAGACTAATACCTCCGTTGATTGCTGTACGTGGGTATGTAGTTGAGATTGCAAATTTAGACTTATTATAATCAAAATAAAAAGATGCAAGCATATTTTTATTAAGTGAATAGTCTACTAAGAATTTGAATGACATCAAGTTCTGACCACCGGTAATTTGATCATTATTTATGTCATCTGTGATTCCGTATGATCGGATAGTGGTTATGTTATCTCTAATTCCGAGATCAGCTTTAAAATTAATATCTCCTTGAAATTTGGTTTTTTTGTTACCGGTTTTAAATTGCATTTTTACATTTTTAATACGGTAACCCATACCAACCACAACTTCATTTCCGCTAATTTCTGTAACCGAATTATTATTAAAATTTAGGTTTAACGCCCTGTCTTTATTGTAAGCAGCTCTTAAAGAAAATGAATTCTTCATTCTAAAATCAACTTTAACAAGAGGGGCAAATTCTTCAATTAGACTCACGCCATTATATAATTCTTCAGGATTAAAGTTTCCTGAAATATCTGTATTTCCTATCCCATAAGGATCATCATCATTATATTTTAAGTTATTTGAAAACGATAGTATTGAATAAGTTGAACGATAACTATGTTCTAAAGTAAAATTCCTAAAATTATTTTTAAACCAACCTATATTCATTAAACCTTTGTAGGTAACTCTCCAATTCGGAATAGGGGTACTTCTATATGCATCTAGTTCAATGCTATTAGCATCGGTTCCTGAATAAGCGGCTAAAAAGGCAGGTAAAACTACATCTTGATTTGTTGGTCCGAATCCCGAAATATCTCCTCCAGTTTTATTTGATAAACGATTGGCAATAATATTTCTATTCTCTTCAAACTCTCTAAAAACATCTTCTTCTTTGTCAAAAGAGGATTGTAACATAAAATAAGAAATGCTAAAATTACCTATTGCATTTTTTGGTGAATTATTAAAAATATTATTAACAATATCAATTTGTTGTGAGTAACTTTCGGTGTATATTCGATTTCCAAATAACTCAATATCTAAATATTTTCCTGGTTTAACAATTAGGGTATAATCTAATTTTTCAAAGTGAGATCTACTATAGTTTTTACTATAAACACTTTCGTTGACATCTCTTGATAATAACCATCCATTTTCGAGTGCTGTATTTAAAATATCAGATTGACTTCCAAATACAAAGCCAAAAGAAGGAGCTAAACCACTATCATAACTACTTCGCCCTAATAAGCCCATTTCTGGAATAAATCCGGGTAAAAATGTACCGTTATTTTCTGTATATGATACCTTTATGTTTTTTACTGAAGTTAGAATATCAACGCCAATTCTTCCAATTTTTTGACCTGGTGTTAACTTATTAGCCGCAGTTTTTTGTGGTTTTTTATTCGAATCTTTTGATTCTTTATTTTTTGAATTATCCTTCTTTTTTCTAAACCAATAATCTGTACCAATTTGTTTATAGAATCTATCCATTACCAAATCGGCAGAAAAATTATGTGTATTGGCATTTTGAATTGTATTTCCAACTATATTGATATTAGAATATGATGGAGCTTGCCAATCGTAATCAGCAGTATAACTGTAAGTAGCATTGATAAAATCTAAATATTTAAACTTGTCGAAAGGTAATTTGTAAGTAGCTTCAAAAGTTTGGTGATAATGTTCTGGGCGACCAATATTAAAGAAATTATCATATAATAATATTTCTTCATCCTTTTCAAATTCATCATAAACATAATTATTCAAGGCTCTAAAAGTAAATTGGAATGATTTGGTTAAATTCCAACCAATTAAATAATCCCAATTAAACATATAATCTTTTTGAACAAGAGTTGGTAGATCTGGTAAACTTGCTACCAGTGATCTAGATAATTGCTCATTATAATTTCTAATAATATTTGAATTTACAGAAATTGTATTTGGAAAAAGATTCAGATTAATTTCTTTCAAAAACCTTAAATAATCTTTTTCCGAAAGTAATCCCCAATTCTTAAGAGGCTCAACAGACATAGGTTTAAAACTGTAACTATAATTTGCGGCAGCTCTTAATTTTTGATCTAAATATTTTTGAATATTATAATTTCGATGATATAATTCATTAAAAGAATATGATAATGAAATGTTTTCAGGATCATAAAAATGTGGTTTTCTACTAAATTCAGTTTTGTTTAATCTAACGTTTAGGAGATTAAAACTACTTCTTTTTGTATAATCTTGGGCAACATCGCTGTTTGTATTTCCTTCATCAAACAATACATCCTGATATTGTGGGTCGTATTTTGGATCTCTAAATTCTTCAGAAAAACTATAATTAAGAGGAAGATTTAAGCTTATTTTTTTTGGAAGTAATTGTCCAAAATTAACATTGGTTACGATACCGTATTGCTTAACGTCTTCTTGACTTCTTTCGTTAACTCGTTGGTCGATAGAACCAAAACCTCTTGAATGCATCGCTCCACTTAGTGATATATCAGCAAAGTCTGCTAAATTAAGATCAGCGTTTACAATAGCTGCATAGCCACCTTCATTATCAAAATCAGAAACACGAAGTTCATTAAACCAAAGTTCCATGCTTTTTGGAGAGTTTGAAACATTTTTAACTCCTAGCATGATAGTTCTTAAATTTGCTAGGTTTGGATTACCTTTTACTCTAATTCTATATTCTGCCGATTCGCCTGCTTGAGGTTTTGGATAAACTTCATTTATTGGATATCCTTCATCAATTCGGTTTAATTTTAATTTACTAAGATCTTGTAGTTTTGCATTCAAATTATTTATTTCAGGCCAAATTTCATCAGCAGTAGTAGCGCCAAAACCGGTAATTTGTATAGGAATTTCCAATTGGTAATAATTATCATCAGTATCACTTCCCAAACGAATAACAGCTAATAATTCGTTATTATTTACTTCTGCTTGACCCAAAATACTTTCGGCATGAATAAACATTTTTAAGCGTTTATACATCCTCATATCAAAGCTAGTATTTTTAAAAATCATTCTAGTTTGTTGTGCATCAAGATCGGTTACTTTTACCGAAATAGATTGTTCATTTTGTTGTTGAATAGAAGTAGTACCCTGTAGCCTTTCTCTTTCAATCCCTGGAGGTAGAACATAAGGTATTGGTTGTCTATCCTCATTTTCTTCAATATTTACAACTCCAACTTCAAAATTCCTATTTTCGGTTGGAGTAATTTCTTGTGGAGGATCAATCGTATCATCCAAAGTTTTGGAGTATCTTCTCCAATCACCTCTTACTAATTCTAATTCACCAAAACGTAAAACAACCGGAATTTTAAAATTGGTTAAGAACATTCTTAAAAACCTAATAGAAGTAAATCCAGACATGTTATTAATGATGTTATTTGGATCTTCGGGTGTTGTTATTGGGATTCTGAATTGATACCAAGTTGCTTTCTGAGTTGTATTATTAGCAAGTTTTACGTTTACCTCTCTTTTATCAACAATATTATTTTTACCTACTACCAAATCACTTTGATTTAAAGAAACTTTGTATTGGTAATAACTCTCAATAGCACTCATGGTTTGATCCTTGTTGATATCTTCAATATCAGGATAAGATGTTGCAGCTGTTGGGTAACTTTCGGGCGAATTATTTGGTGTGGATGAATTACCTTGTGTTAAATTAAAGTTTCTATATCTTGTAATAATAGATGCATCTTCACTATCTAAATCACTACCTCTAAAATAATGGAAATTGTCATTTGCAGGATCATCTCCAAAAGTAGAGCCAAATCGGGAAACCTCATCAGAATCATTAATTCCATCAAAACCTAAATCTTGATTTACTCTAGAATTATCGTTTTCATCAAATGAATAAATTAGAGATTGCTTTTTTGGAATTGAAGACCACGATGTAAATTCAACATTTTCACCATCAATTTGCACACCATCTTCAGGTAATCCATTTTCAAACATTTTCCTGTTATCAGGTAAAATATCTTCCGAAACACTACCTAAATTAAAATAAAGATCACCTTTAAAATCTGCAGAAGATGGCGGAATTACCGGTGCACCTTCTTCAGGTTTTATCGAATAGTTTTCATAAGGATCTAATATCCAAAATTGAATATACTCAATGTTTGCTTGTTGAAAATTTGTTGTTGTTAAAGATCTCATAATACCAGCCCATCTATCTTCTGGGTTAATATATTTATCATCAGTATTATAGCTATCATCAAAATTATAAGTACCTCTTTCTTGTGGAAAATATGCTAAATCAAAAGTTCTAACAATACTGGTTTGTGTAATATCTAGATCTACTTCTGGAAATAATTCTTCATAAGTTACTCGCCTAACCTCTGCCCTTGAAAGCTCGTCATTATCGATGTTGCCTGGTTTTAAAGAAGACCCATAAAAAATTTGATCGATATTGTACCACGAAAATTTTGAACGTTTAGAACCTGTTCGTAATTCTTCGGGTAAACCCGAAGCAAGATTACCATTACTGAAATCAAGATCACCACTTTGCCCTTGTGGCGTACTTGCTAAAAACCATTGTTTTGGTGAGCGAATATCAATAGGAATTTGAGAACCTTCAAAATCATCAATATAAGAAGTTGCAGCTCCATCTAGGTCAATTCCTTTAGGTGACCCTGGTAAAAGATAAGCAAGTTCTGCTCTAACCGAAACATACGATTTTGCATCGGTATCAATATTAGGTAGTTTATTTACCAATTTGGTTAATAAAGGTACTTCACTTGAATAATTTCCATGAAATCCAATAATGGTATTATCTACCGGTTCTACTCCGTATTGAGCTTTTTGCGTTAAAGGCTTTTCATTTAAGTTAATAATACTTGCTCCAATTGCTAATTTCTCATTAAAAATATGCTGCACATCAACTCCCATATATCGACGCTGTTGTTGGGTAAACCCGATATTATTTTCAACTTGAACTTGAATCGGTGCATTTGACGATAATAAGGCAGGATTAATAATTTGAACATTTCCAATATTGTAATCAACAACATAATCAACACCTTCGAGCAATTCTCTACCACCAGTTGTTACTTTTACAGATCCTCTTGGAACATTAAATGCACCTAGTGGAATTCCGTTAGTACCATCCGATTTAAAATAACCTTTAAAAATATATTTATCTTTATTTTGGAAATCATTTTGTGCTTCACTTTGCGTTCTATCATATAATTCATTAAAAATGAAATTATCATCCGCAGGTTCTAAAATATCATCAAGATCTTTTCCAAAAGGTTCTACGGTTGGAAAGATAAAGTAACCTTGTTTCGAATCGATTGTAATTCCTTCTACATAATCAAAAAACCCATCACCTTCCGGAAGAATATTATTATTTGAATCTAAGCGGTCCAGCGACATTAAATTTAATAATGTTCTATCGTTTGCATCTGGTGTTTGGGCATTTTGAAGAATATTTAACGGAACTCCTGTATTATCATCATGATACATAATTTCTAATCTGAAATCATTTCTGCTTAACTGAAATGCTCCAGGTATTTCATAAACATTTTTCATCATAAGTTCCCACATCGGAATACTTGTGTTGATAATTTCACTTTGCAATAACTTAACAACTAAATTGTCTGGTGCTATAATTCCGTCACCTGATAATTCTCCAACCTGATATACATTTGTTCCATCTGTATATTCAAAAGCAACTGCCAAAACATCACTGTCTTGTAAACGTCTGTTTAAATGAATAAATCCAAGACTTGCATTAAAAGTAAAATCAATTCCCTGAATTAATTTTTTAGCATTTTCTAAAATAGTATAATCTCGTCCTTGCTGCATATTATATGGAGCTAGGGCAGAATTTATTGTTGCAATATCTCTAATTGGTCCATTTGCAGTAAGTAAATTGTTAAGATTATTAGCGTCATTTGATGGATCTTGAGCTCCTGGATTTGGTAAAACATTTGCCGGTCCTATATTATTTGGGTCACTTTCACCAAGATCAGCTAAAGCTACAATATTACGCGTATTTTGTGTAGTAGAGTTCCTATTTGTAACCCAAACTTCAATTCGAGTAATATTATAAGCAGAGTTAATTAAAGGAAAATTAGCAAGTGCATCTTCATAATCTCCCATAAATGTATGTGCTAAAAAGTAATGTCTTTTCGGATCGTAATCACTTGCTCTAATTTCAAATTCACTAATTAAGGAACCTCCTTGAGCCGCAACAGTTTTTGTTTGTGAACGTTGTTGTGAAAAAATTCCTGTAACGGTTGTTTTTCCAAATTGCAATTCGGCTTTAGCTCCTATTAAATTCTGAACACCCGTTACTAAAGAATTTCGGGAAGACATACTCACATTACCAATTTCTAATTTTCTAATAATATCATCTTCAGTTGGTGTATATTCTATTTTTACCTGATTTTGAAAATTAAAAGTTGATTGGGTGTCAAAGTTTGCATTTACCCTTAGTCTTTTACCAACACGTGCATTTAAACTCGCACTAATTTCTTGGTCAAAATCAAAAGTAGTGCTTTTTCTATTTTTTTCTGATAATTGCGGATTTTCAACTTGTTGATGAATTAATCCCATTTTAATTAAAACCGAACCCTGTGGGTTTACTTCAATTTCGTTTCCACCAAAAATGCTTTCAAAGAAATTAGAATTAACATAATAAGTTGGTAAAAGATTTTTTTGTGCTTCTTCGCTTCCTTCCCTTTTCCCACCAATTGCACCTAATTTATCTTTAGAATAGTCAAGCATATCGCGTTGTAATCGATATTCTTTATATTCTTTCTCTGTCATAAATGATGGATGCTTAATTAAGTAATCACCAATTTTTTCATAAAAAACATAATGACCTGTTTCAGGATCGTAAATTACCTCGTATTTTGTTTGGTCATTTAAAAATAATCCACCTTTTTGATCGTAACTGAAGTCGTATTGCAAAGGTGCAATAGTATCACTAAGCTTACTTGTTAGCTCTTCATTATTTGAATTACTTTGAGGTTGCTCATTTTGACCTGTAATTATTTGTGATATAAAAAACAGAACAAAAAAAGTAAAAATAGAATGATATGTAAACTTCCTCTTTGAATTCAAATTTACAATTGTTTTAATGCTTGTTTAATTAATTCTTCTAGGTTAATGCTGGTGGAAGCTTGTAATATTTTACTAATTACTTTTTCGGCATTTTTAAGAGGAAACCCTAAGATTTCTAATGCTGATAATGCTTCATTTTTAATTGTATCATTGCCAGTAGATGGGTCATCAGATACATTATAAGTTTTTAGTATCTTATCTTTAAGATCAAGAATAACTCGTTGCGCTGTTTTTGGACCAATTCCTTTTACTGATTTTATAGCAACAACATCGTCATGTGCAATTGCATGTTGAACTTGTTCAGACGTCATAGATGAAAGCATGGTAATTGCTGTACTAGGACCTACACCCGAAACAGAGATTAACATTTTAAATATTTCACGCTCTAATTTATCATAAAAACCATACAAAGTATGTGCATCTTCACGTATTGATAAATGTGTAAATAATTTGGTATTTTCTTGATCGGGTAATTTTGAAAAAGATTGCAATGAAATTAGTATATAATAACCAATTCCATTGCATTCTATTACTACATGTGTAGGGTTTTTTTCTATTAATTTACCTTTGACGTATGTTATCATAAAAAATACGATTATAAACTCGCCAAATGTAAGTATAAATTATGACTTTTTAGCTTTTTCCTGAGCATCAACTACAGCGATACAAACCATATTAACAATTTCATCAACACTAGCATGTAACTGCAATAAATGTGCAGGTTTTCTAAGTCCCATTATAATCGGTCCAACCGATCCAGTATTGTTTAATTCTTTTAATAATTTATAACTGATGTTTGCCGATTCTAAATTAGGAAATATCAATCCGTTAACTTTTTTTCCTTCAATTTTAGTGAATGCAAATTTTTCAGAACGCATTCGTTCATTTAAAGCAAAATCTGCTTGTAATTCTCCATCGATACTAATATCTGGATGCGATTTATGAATTATTGAGGTAGCCTCTTTGATTTTTTTTGAAGACTTTCCTGCAGTTGATCCAAAATTAGAATATGATACAAATGCTAAATTAGGTTTAAGACCAAATAATTTCATTGTAGTATTTGTCATTCTTGCAATTTCTGCTAATTCATTAGCATTTGGATTGATATTTATTGCAGTATCTGATAAAAATAATGGACCACGTGATGTTAGCATTAAATTTGTTGCTGATACTTTTTCAATTCCATCTTCTTTTCCAATCACTTCCATCATTGGCTTTGCAACTGTTGGGTAACTTCTTGAATATCCTGATACAAGAGCATCTGCCAAATTTTCTTTAAGCATCATTGCAGCAAAATAATTACGTTCTCTCATTTTGATTTGAGCATCAATAATTGAAACTCCTTTACGTCTGTTTTCTTCCCAGTATTTTTCTGCAAATTTATTTTTTCTTTTCTTTTCAACTGCTGATTTAGGGTCAATAATAGGAATTTTAGCATCGAAAGATATTTCTTTCATCAATCGTTTAACTTTATTTTTTTCTCCTAATAAAATTGGTTTTGCAATACCTTCTTCATAAACAATTTGAGCTGCTTTTAATACATTTAGATGATCAGCTTCAGTAAAAATAACTCGCTTAGGATTTGATTTTGCTCTACTTGTAATCATTCTCATTAACTTATTACCCGCACCTAATCTTTCAGCTAATTCTTCTTTGTAAGCATCCCAATCTTCAATAGGTTTTCTTGCGACTCCAGAATCCATTGCTGCTTTAGCAACTGCTGGTGGAATTTCAGTAATCAATCTAGTGTCAAAAGGTTTAGGAATGATATAATCTTTACCAAAATGAAGATGTTTTTCCTGATAAGCAATATTAACTTGTTCAGGAACAATTTCTTTTGTTAAATCTGATAAAGCATGAACTGCTGCCATTTTCATTTCTTCATTTATTTTAGTGGCTCTAACATCTAAAGCACCTCTAAAAATAAATGGAAAACCTAAAACATTGTTTACCTGATTTGGATGATCAGATCTACCAGTAGCCATAATAATATCTTTTCTGGTTTTAATCGCAAGATCAAAATTAATTTCTGGATTTGGATTTGCCATTGCAAAAACAATAGGATCCTTTGCCATAGTTTTTAACATCTTAGGAGTTAAAATGTCACCTGTAGATAATCCAATAAATACATCGGAATTTTTTATTGCTTCATCAAGTTCATAGATATCTCTATCTGTTGCAAATTCTGCTTTTTGCGAAGTAAGGTTATCTCGGTCTCTCCTAATAACTCCTTTACTGTCACACATGATAATGTTTTCTTCTTTAGCACCTAATTTTTTGTATAATCTTGTACAAGAAATAGCAGCAGCACCAGCTCCATTAACAACAATTAGTACTTCATCAATTTTTTTTCCAATTACTTCAAGTGCATTTTTTAATGCTGCAGTTGAAATAATTGCAGTTCCGTGTTGATCATCATGCATCACAGGGATGTCTAATTCATCTTTTAACCTTCTTTCAATTTCAAAAGCTTCTGGAGCTTTTATATCTTCTAGATTAATACCTCCAAAAGTTGGAGCAATTGCTTTAACAGTTTCAATAAACTTATCAACATCAGTAACATCAATTTCAATATCAAAAACATCAATATCAGCAAATATTTTAAAAAGTAAGCCTTTACCTTCCATAACTGGTTTTGAAGCTTCTGCTCCAATATCACCTAAACCTAAAACAGCTGTACCGTTTGAAATTACGGCAACTAAGTTACCTTTGGAAGTGTATTTGTAAACATCTTCTTTATTTTTTTCAATCTCTAAGCAAGGTTCAGCAACTCCTGGTGAATATGCCAGTGATAAATCACGTTGAGTAGCATATTTAGTTGTTGGTATTACTTCAATTTTTCCTGGTTTTGGAAATTCGTGGTAATCTAAAGCGTCTATTTTTCTAATTTTTTTTCCCATCATTTATTTTTTATGGAATGAATATTTTGCAAATTTAAACCTATTTAAAAGGACTAAACATAACAAAAATCATTTTTTAATGAAACCAATGTTACGCTTTAATCCCAAATATTTTGTCCTTTTCACTGCAGATCGTTTAAAGAGTTGTTTAAAAACATCCTCTGTTATTTCTTCCCAGTCATTCTTGGTCATTTGTAATAAATCGGGGTGTGGCTTAAACAATGGTTCTTGGTGGGGTTTTGAGAAGTTATTCCACGGACAAACATCTTGGCAAATATCACAACCAAATATCCAATCGTTAAACTTTCCTTTCATGTTTGTAGGAATTTCCTCTTTTAATTCTATTGTAAAATAAGAAATACATTTGCTTCCATCAATGGTGTTATTTGGCAAAATCGCTTCTGTTGGACATGCATCTATACATTTTGTACATTTCCCACAATGGTCAGTTTTAAATTCATGATCATATTCTAATTCTAAATCTAAAATAATTTCTGCTAAGAAATAGAAAGAACCTTTTTGAGGAGTAATTAAAAGTGAATGTTTTCCAATCCAGCCTAAACCTGCTTTTTTTGCCCAGGCACGTTCTAAAACTGGTGCAGAATCTGTAAAAACTCTTGCGTCAACTTCTCCTATATTTTCTTGAATAAAATTTAAAAGTTCAAATAGTTTCTTTTTTAGGATATGGTGATAATCTTCGCCATAAGCATATTTTGATATCTGATAAGAATTTGAAATTTGTTTCTCTTTTGGGAAGTAATTGTATTGTAAAGAAATAACTGTTTTTGCTCCAGGAACAAGTTTTGTTGGGTCAAGCCTTTTGTCAAAATGATTTTCCATGTACTGCATTTTGCCATGAAAATCATTTTTAAGCCAGCTTTCTAATTTTGGTGCTTCTTCTTCTAAAAATTCAGCTTTAGCAACCCCACATGATGAAAAACCGAGGCTTATAGCTTCGGATTTGATGAGCTTTGAGTTTTTTATTTGAGATTTAGAATTCAATCGCTGTAAGGTTGTTAAAATAAAGACAAAAGTACAACTATAAGACGTAATACCAATTAAACAAAAGCATTCAGTTTTTGCAAAAAAACTCCATTTGATGACTAATATTGAGTGAGGGCTTGACTGATAACCGGTATGAAGATAGCCAAACCCTCACTACTCACTAGAAAACATCTTGCTTGAGTGAGAGCTTGACTAATATCCAGTATGAAAATAGTCAAACCCTCACTGGAAAACATTCACGGGGTGAATCTAAGTTATGTGTATATATTCACCCTGTGAGTAGCAAACATTTTACTTTTTTATTATTCCATGAGTTTTGCTATACCTCAATATTGAGAGTTTTTTTCATGGTTTTTGAGGTATTTAATCTTATTTTGTTGATTTTCTGACTTATATCAGAGATTGGTATCGCTTTATTTTATACTTTTGAGATATACCCCCCTGTTATGAAACAATTACCTTCTAAAATTATCTTGATTCAGGGCTTCACTCAAAGTGAAACCCTCACTGGAAAATATTTTGCCTTTTTTATTGCTTTCTTGCTTTTTATTGTAAGTTGTGGTGATGATGATAAACCTGATCCAGGTCCAGAACCAATCCCTAACGTCACACACACCATCAATATCAATGGAAATACGGAAGGTGCAACATACACTGTCTTTGACAATGGCGCAATCAAATTGATGGCGATAAAGCAGATGCACAAGGAGATGCAAAATTTTCATTCATCAACAAAGAAAAAACAACCATAGTAGATAGTATCGTAGGAGAAAAAGACAATTATATACGCTGGGTTGCAAAAAACCAATCCATCGGAACAAGTAAATCATATACAGTTAACCTAAACGAAATCACAGAGAAAACAGCAAATGCAACATTTAAACTAATCGATAAAATAACAAAAAAAGCTATTGAAAATCCGATCATGAATTATAATGGCACAGATGTCGCAGTAGACAGTTTATTAACATTAAATGATATTCCCATAGGAGACTATGCTCTTACATTCAAACTAACTGACAGTGTATACCAAATGTTCACTCCATTCAATAAACAAGCAAAATTAGTTGAAGGAGATAATCTCTTTGTCTATGAAGTAGATGCGACAAAAAAACAATTCTTTGCAAACATAACAGTAAACGTTGATGATCAAGATGATGCAGACTTAGAAGGAGTAATCCTTTCTGCAAATAATAAAAACGCAACAACCAATGCAACTGGCGTAGCAACAATTAATTCTGTAAAAGAAGTTCCTGCACTTACTGCAACTCCATGGATTGGAGGAACAACCAATGTTACCTGGGATTTATCTAAAGATGGTTACAAAGACTTCGCTGCAAAAACGAATTCTGTAAAAGAAGGAGATAATGTATATAACGCAAAATTAGAGAAAGAAACGACTAGTTCAAATGAAAGTGGCGATGTAAGAATAACTACCAAAATAGGTAATCAAACAGAATACGGAACAAAAATTAAATTAACAAATATGCAAACTCCAGACAGCATATATACTATTACTACAACTGAATACTACGCAGATTTCATAAATATTTATGTGGCAAATGGAAACAATCCATCACAATATAAAATAGAGATCGAAGATATCAATTCAAATGGAACTCCAGCAGAAGGAGAAGGAACATTCCTTCCAACAACAACATACATAGATGTAATTCAAGAAGAAAATGGTTCAACCTCACATTTAGTAAATCTAAACGAATTACCAACGACAACTAACTTAACAATAAACGCAAGAGAATCTATTAATGAAACTGCAGATGCTAATGCGACTATCGAATTATATAGAGAAGATGGTTCTTTAATCGATACAAAAGTTACTGGTGGAGATGGTTCAATCGAGTTCAAAGATATCCAAGGGAACACGAGAGTATATACGAAAACATACGAAAACGGCAGTTACAAAAAAACTAATGAAAGTTATTTGGTAAAAGCCCCAACAACAATTAATGAGATGAACGATTACATCAATTTAATTACCACACATAAATTTAACTTCCCTGATGGTACGCCTGCAAGTGCATCTAAACTCATGGAATACTTTGTTTCAAACTACAACGTAGAATTTATTAGAAACAGTGATGAAATTTATTTAGCACCGAGTACTAATCGAAACATAATTATTGAACACTTAAACAATTTCGCTTCAGCAGTTGGTTTTCCAAATGGATTCGACTTTAGTGCAACACAACCATTCGGCGCAGCTACAAACGATTTACAAGATCAATACGAAATATTCCAACCAAATAGAAATACTTTAGATGGGATTATTGGAACAGACGCCGAGCCTAATGGTACATCTACAACTACAGACGGAAAAATCGCATCTAATGGAAAATGGATAACTAATTGGGCTCCAGAATTTAATCTCGGTGGAACTGAAGAAAATAGGAATCATCACGAAGCAGGAAATAAATTAAAAATTCCTCTACGAAACGATACAAGTACAAGAAATG
>DAOUQH010000127.1 GCA_030625645.1 Flavobacteriia bacterium
AGTAGTTTTATTTATATATTTGAATAATTGAATTAACGATTATTAACTTTTTTATCTATTCAGATAAATTTTAAATTTAAAATTATGACAAATGCAATTTCCAAAGTTGCCGGATCAGTTAAGAACTGGTGGGTATTTTTAATTATTGGTATTCTAATGATATTAGGATCCATCTGGTTGTTTAAAACTCCTATTGGAGGATTTTCAGGTATAATTATGTTTTTTAGTATGCTTATTTTTATAAGTGGTCTTTTAAGTATCTTTTATGCTTTTTCGAATAAAGATGATATTGATAATTGGGGCTTGTTTTTAGCCGGAGGTATTTTGGATATTGTTGTAGGTTTTCTTTTGATGAAGTATCCTGCCAAAGCAGTACTTTTATTCTCTGTTTTTATTGGTTTTTGGTTATTATTTAGAGGGATTAGTACAATCTCAACTTCGTTTAAGTTTAAAAAAGAAGGGGAATCAAATTGGTTTTGGATCTTATTGTTTGGTATTTTAATTACAGGATTTGCTGTTATGGCAATTTTATATAAACCATTATTAGGAGGTGCTTATTTAGCATATATGCTAGCCTTTGCTTTCTTTTTTATTGGTGTAGCAAATATCTTTATTTCATTGAAATTAAAAGATGTAAAATCTCATTTAGATGACGGGAAGGATATGTTAGAGGATGCAAAAGATGATATTGCTTCGAGATTAAAAAAATAATTAAATTTTGAATAAAAAAAAATCCGGTGAAAACCGGATTTTTTTATGAGCTGATATTTCTTTTACTTTTTCTTTGGATGTACCAAAGTCATTTCTTCAATTAAATTAGTTGCTCCTGCATATTTATCTATTACAAATAGAACATAGCGTATATCTACCGAAATGCTTCTTACTATTTCTGCGTCAAAATAAAGGTCACTCATCGTACCTTCCCAGGTTGTATCAAATGCCAAACCAATTAGATTTCCATTTCCATCAACTATAGGGCTTCCAGAATTTCCACCAGTCATGTGGTTGGTAGTTAAGAAATTTACCGGCATTCTACCATTTTCTCCATACTGTCCGTAATCTTTTGAATTATAAATATCTCTTAATTTTTGAGGTACATCAAATTCATAATCTCCTGGTTTGTATTTTTCCATCACACCTTTTAAATAGGTTTTTGTAGTATATACAACACCATCTTTTGGCTCATAACCTTGTACCTGACCATAATTTACCCTTAAAGTGCTATTTGCATCAGGATAAAAACGTTCATCAGGGAAAACTTCCATTAAAGCTTTCATATATTCTTTTTGTACACCTGTCAATTCTAAATTTAGTTGTTGGTATTTTGGCTCAATTTTAGAATAAAAAATAGTGTGTAATTCTTTTCCAAAAACATAAGCAGTATCCGCATTTAATTTTTTTATAACTTCCTCAGGTGTTCCGTTTAATAGTTCTTTTGCACCTTCATAGGAAGTTAGTTTTGTATTTGCATAAATATCATTGGCAAGTTTTGTAAAATCTACACCTTGCATATTGACAGGTAAATATTCTTTCGGAATTTTTTGGGCATATAAACTTGTTAGCTTTTCAAAAACAGGTTTATCAACTTTTGCACTATAGTTTTTGTACTTACCTTCATAGCCGTTTAAAACTCGTTGTTTTGTTTTATTAAAAGCCTCTTCGCCACCTCTTTTATAAGCTGACTCTAACTGAAATGCACTAAATGTAATATTTAATAATTCTACATTTCTATAGGCAACTTCTACCCAATAAGCACGAGCAAGTGAAACATCTTCAATTTCTTTATAAAGTTTCTCAAAATCAGATAAAAGAGATTCATATCCAACTAAGTCTTTATCTGCTACAATTTTGCTGAATTCTTTTTCTTTAATTTGTTTCTTTTGAATAGCATTTGTTTGATGAATCCCTTGATTTTCGCCAATCCATTTTTTCCAATAATTGGCTACTCCAGCGTATTTTGAGGCATATTGAATCTTTATAGCATCATCCGAACGCATAAATTTATCTACAATATTTAATGCATTTTCTCTAACTTCAATTTTGGCAGGATTAATTACATTAACAATTTGGTCTATACCAACTGCTGGTAAATATTCGTTTGTTCTTCCGGGGAAACCGAAAACTAGTGTAAAATCATTTTCTTTAACTCCGTCAAGCGAAACAGGTAAATAATGCTTTGGTTTAAAAGGTACATTATCTTTAGAATATTCAGCAGGGCGATTATTAGCATCGGCATAGATTCTAAACATGGAGAAATCACCAGTATGACGAGGCCACATCCAGTTATCTGTATCCGAACCAAATTTACCAATTGAAGTAGGAGGTGCACCAACCATTCTAATATCTTTATAAACTTCGGTTATAATTAGAAAATATTGATTTCCCTTGTAATAAGATTTTACTTTGGCTGTTTGCCATTCTTCTTTTATAGCAACTTTATTAGCTTGTTTGATATTCTTACTAATTAAATCTTTTTTTACTTTTTCATCCATATCCGCAGTTACACCATTTAGAATAGCATCGGTAACATCGTCTATTCGTTTGATAAAAGTAACCGTCATTTTAGGGTTTGATAATTCCTGATCGTAACTTTTTGCCCAAAAACCATCTTTTAAATAATCGTGAGCTACTGATGAGTGCGATTGAATTGCTCCATAACCACAATGATGATTTGTTAGTAATAATCCGTTTGTAGAAATAATTTCAGCCGTACAACCACCATTAAAATGTACAATGGCATCTTTTAGACTTGAATTGTTTACATCCCAAATATCTTTGGCAGTCATTTTACTACCTAATAATTGCATTTCATTTTCGTTCATTCCTTCTAAAAGAGAAGGAATCCACATACCACCTTGAATTTCTCTAGCCTCTTCAAGACTTAAGGTTTTAGGCTGTTCAACTTCAACTACATTTGTTGTTTCTTGTACGGTTTTACAGGAAACAATGCTTAAAAAAGCAAATAATAAAAAGAGGTTTAAATATTTCATTTTTAATTAAATTTTGGTTTATTTATTTTTTTGGATGAACTAATTTCATTTCGTCAATTAGTCTTTTATTTCCTGCATATTTATCGATGATAAATAAGATATATCTGGCATCGACCATTATATTTCTACAAATTTCAGGGTCATAATTATAATCACTCATGGTTCCTTCCCAAACTCTGTCAAAGTTTAAGCCTATTAAATTACCATGTGCATCTATTGCCGGACTACCAGAGTTACCACCAGTGGTGTGATTTGTACCTAAAAAGTTTACAGGCATTTTACCATTTTCACCATAAATACCAAAATCTTTAGTATTATATAGGTTAATTAATTTTTGATTAACATCAAATTCATAATCACCTGGTTTATATTTTTCTATAACACCTTTTAAATAAGAAACCGGATTGTAATAAATACCATCTTTAGGATAATACCCTTTTACCTTACCATAAGTTACACGAAGAGTACCATTTGCATCAGGGAAAAATCTTTCATCAGGAAAAGTTTCTGTCAAAGCTTTCATATATTCTTTTTGTACATCCTGAATTTGTAAATTGATATTGTGAAATTGAGGATTAATATTTGAATAAAATTCCTCAGATAAACTTTTCCCTAATATATAAGCACTATCCTTATTCATTTTATCTAAAACCTCTTGTTGCGTTCCTTCCATCAGAGATTTAAAACCTTCGGGAGTTGTTAATCTAGAAGTACTATAAATTTTATTTGTAAGATCTTTATAATTCACATTTTTAAGTTGATCTGATAGGTAAGCTTCCGGAATTCCAATACTGTAAATTTCAATCATCTTTTCAAAAACATCCTTATCAACCTTAAGACTGTAATTTTTATAATTACCTTTAGATGAATTAATTAATTTAGCTCTTTCTGATTCAAAACTTGTTGGATCTGCAGTCACCTTTTTTTCAAATAGATACAGTCTAACCGTAGCTCTTAATAATTCAACATTTCTATAAGCAACTTCTGTCCAGTATGCTCTAGCTAAAGCAACACTATCAATCTCTTTGTAAAGTCTATCAAAATCATTGAGTAAATCTTTATATTCAGGGTTATTTTTATTCTTATTTAAAAATTCTTGTTCTAATTTTTGTTTTTTGGCAATTGCATTTGATTTTTCAATTCCCTGATTTTCACCAATCCATTTCTTCCTATAATTGGCAATTCTGGCATATTTAGAAGCGTATTGAATTTTAATCTTATTGTCAGCTCTCATATACTCATCCACAATTTTTAGAGCATTTTCTCTGATATTTATCTTTGCAGGATTGATACTTTTTACAGTTTGTTCAAGAGCAATTGCAGGTAAATATTCGTCTGTTCTCCCTGGGAAACCAAAAACCAATGTAAAATCATCTTCGGTTACACCATCTAAAGAAACCGGTAAGAAATGTTTTGGTTTAAAGGGAACATTATCTTTTGAATACTTAGCAGGTTTATTATTTTTATCGGCATAGATCCTAAATAATGAAAAATCACCTGTATGACGAGGCCACATCCAGTTATCAGTATCCGATCCAAATTTACCAATTGAAGTAGGAGGGGCGCCAACCATTCTGATATCTGTATAATTTTCGATTACAAATAATAAATATTGATTTCCTTGATAAAAAGCTTTCACTTTTATTTCTTCCCAGTCTTCTTTTACAGCGTTCTTTTTAACTAGTGCAATATTCTGTCCAATTTTAGCTTGTTTTTCTTTGGCATTCATATTATCAGTAACACCATTAAAAACTTGATTACTTACATCATCAATTCTTTTAATAAATGTAACATACATACCCAGATTTGGTAATTCTTCGCTATCATTCATTGCCCAAAAACCATCTTTTAAATAATCATGTTCTACAGATGAGTGTGATTGAATGGCGCCATAGCCACAGTGATGATTAGTTAGTATTAATCCACGATTGGAAATAACCTCACCAGTACAACCGCCATTAAAGTGAATTACAGCATCTTTTAAACTAGCATTATTGACATCGTAAATATCTTGGGCAGTCATTTTGCTGCCTAAATTTTGCATTTCGGTTTCGTTCATTCCTTCAAGAAGAGAGGGAATCCACATACCTCCTTGTTGGGCAGAAATTTGAAATGCAACTAAGAAAAATAGTATTTTAAAATATTTCATAAAATTAATATTTAAGAATTAAAAAGGGTTTTAAATTATAATTTCACAAATATACATAAGGATTATAACTTTATTTTAGAAATAATGAAAAACTTATTTGAGTTAAATAGATAGAAAAATAAGCTTATTGCTGAATCTAAATAGTATAAAACTTCATCAATTAGTGAATCAGTATTCACTATTTTAAGAATGGAAAAAGGCAGAACGAAGAAACACATCAAATGACTAGCACTTTATAACCATTCATTAGATGATTCTCACCGTTGTAGTTATCAGTCATCAGATGATTTTTAAAACTTGTTTGAAGTCCATTTTTAGTGAGGGTTTCACTTTGAGTGAAGCCCTCACTTAAGATAATTTCAGAATATAATTGTTTCATATCAGGGGGATTATATTTCATAAGTAAAGAATATACCCAAAACACACAGTGATATAAGTCAGAAAATCAACTAAATAAGATTAAATACCTAAAAACTATTAAAAAACCTCTCAATATTGTGAGGGTATGGATAACAGTAAACAGACCAAATGGGGTGGGTGGCGTAAAAATGTTAAAAAATATTATAGGACTTTGTTAATTATTTTGGCAGAATTAGTTTCAGTTGTGTAGATTTGTAGATATACATCATTTAATGAATATAAAGGCAAGTTATAAAAAATATATTTTACAGTTTAAGCAGCCAGCAGGGACTTCTCGTGGTATTTTAAGGACTAAAGAGACGTATTTTTTAAAATTAGTAAACGAGAATAATTCAGGCATTGGAGAATGTGCCATTTTTAGAGGTTTAAGTATAGATGATAAACCTGATTATGAGGA
>DAOUQH010000037.1 GCA_030625645.1 Flavobacteriia bacterium
CTCATTATGAAAAATCATTTTTCAACAAACAACACGATCATATAATATTAACCAATTCTGGCGAAGTAATAGAATTTTGTGATCCTAGAATTGAAAATATTAAAAAATCTCTTGAAGATATTTTTGATATTGACATCGAAAGTCATTCATTATATTTTTACGGTAAGAAAAAATAATCATTAAACAAAAAACTTAAAATCAATGGTTGATTTATTATTAGGCCTACAATGGGGCGATGAAGGAAAAGGGAAAATTGTTGATGTCTTAACTAAAGATTACGACATTATTGCACGTTTTCAAGGTGGTCCAAATGCAGGACATACTCTAATTTTTGATGGCAACAAACATGTTTTACACACCATACCTTCAGGTATTTTTCATGATAAGGCATTAAATATTGTAGGAAACGGAGTTGTAATTGATCCTGTTATATTCAAAAATGAAATTGATAATTTATCCAACTACAATATTGATTTTAAAACAAAACTTCTTATTTCTCGTAAGGCACATATCATTTTGCCAACTCACCGCTTACTAGATGCAGCATCAGAAACCCTAAAAGGTAAAGCTAAAATTGGATCTACTCTAAAAGGTATAGGTCCAACTTATATGGACAAAACTGGAAGAAATGGTTTGCGAATTGGTGATTTAGAATTAGATAATTGGAAAGAAAAGTATTCCGCTTTAGCTAAAAAGCATTTGAATATGCTTGACTTTTATAATGTTGACCTTGAATTTAATCTTAAAGAATTGGAAGAAGAATTCTTTAAAGCAATTGATCTATTAAAATCTCTTACTTTTATTGATAGTGAAGAATATTTTAATCAAGCAATGCTTGATGGCAAAACTATTTTGGCCGAAGGAGCTCAAGGATCATTATTAGATATTGACTTCGGTACTTACCCTTTTGTAACATCTTCAAATACTACTGCAGCAGGCGCATGTACTGGATTAGGTGTTGCACCAAATAAAATTGGTGAAGTTTACGGAATTTTTAAAGCTTACACCACCCGTGTTGGATCTGGTCCATTTCCTACTGAACTTTTTGATGAAGATGGTAAAGCCATGGCAAAAGTTGGTAACGAATTTGGAGCAACTACAGGAAGACCTCGTCGTTGTGGCTGGCTAGATCTTATCGCTTTAAAATATGCTGTTCAAATTAATGGTGTTACACAATTAATAATGATGAAAGGTGATGTATTATCTGGTTTTGACACATTAAAAGTTTGTACTACATATAAATATAAAGGTAAAGAAATTTCGCATTTACCTTATAATATTGAAGAAGAAAATATTGAAGTTGTTTACACTAAATTAACTGGCTGGAAAGAAGATCTTACCGGTCTAACTAAAGCTAATGAACTTCCAAAAAATCTGAATGATTATATTGCACATATCGAGGAATTTGTTGGTGTACCGATAAAAATAGTTTCGGTAGGCCCTGACAGAAAGCAAACAATAATAATGTAATATCCTCATAAATACTTAAGCTCTTAAGGAGGCTGTTTTAATACTTTTCAAACAGCCTTCTTTTATTTTAAACCAAATTGATTATTTTTGAATTTAATTTATTAATTTGAAAAACAATATTATATACCTGACATTCTTATTTTTTACTGTTTTTGCTTTTTCACAAGGTAAAAGGATAAACATTATACACTCAGATAATTCGACTATTGATGAAGAAAAACTTCCGGGTGCAACCGTTTTACTAGGTAATGTTCATATTCGCCATGAAGGAATTTCTTTAAAATGTAAAAAAGCTGTTCACTATACCAAAGACAATTATATTAAAGCTTATGGAAATGTAGTTCTTAATCAAGGAGATACAATTCACCAAAATAGCCAATACACCGAATATAACGGAAATACAAAAAAAGCACTTTCATGGGGTGATGTTATTATTAGAGATCCTAAAATGACTTTATCTACTGATACACTTTACTTTGATAGAAATAAACAATATGTGTATTATCGTGATGGTGCAACAATAAAAGATAGTATTAATGTATTGACAAGCAATTCTGGAAATTACTATCTTCAAAACAATAAATTTCAAGCACTTTCTAATGTAGTGATTACTAATCCAGATTATATTTTAGAATCTAATCATCTTGATTATTATACAGATAATGGCAAAGCTTATTTATATGGCCCTTCTACTATTACAAGTGACAAGAATCTAATTTATTGTGAAAAAGGTTTTTATGATACTCAAGCAAACATTTCACATTTTACAAAAAATGCCCGAATCACTTATGATGATCGAGAAATTAAAGGTGATAGTTTGTACTATGATCGTAATATAGGCTATGCTTCTGCTAGTAAAAATTTTCAGATAACCGATACTATAAACCACTCTGTTTTAAAAGGTAACTATGCAGAATATTTTGAAAGAAAAGATTCAGCTTATGCTATAGACAAAGCTGTTGCAATTATGAATACCGATGTAGATTCTACTTTTATTCATGGCGATACTCTATTGGTAACCGGTAAACCTGAAAATAGAATTATTAGAGCATATCATAATGTAAAAATTTTTAAAAGTGATATGAGCGGTAAGTGTGACTCTCTTCATACAAATCAAAGAACTGGACTAACACAAATGTTTAAAAATCCTATTATTTGGTCTGGTGAAAGCCAAATTACAGGTGATTTGATCCAATTACTTTCCAATACAGAAAGTGAAAGTTTAGATAGTTTAAAAGTACTACAAAATGCCTTTATTATTCAAAAAGACTCTATAGGTTTTAACCAAATAAAAGGAAGAGATATTCATGGAAAGTTTATTGAAAATGACTTACGAATTGTAGATGTAATAGGAAATGCCGAAGTTATTCATTTTGTGAGGGATGAAAATAAAGAGTTAATTGGCATAGAAAAAACCACTAGCAGTTCAATAAATTTTACACTAAAAGATGGTGAAATTCAAACTTCAAAGCTTATAACTCTTCCGGAAGGGAAAACTTACCCTCCATCAAAATTGCCTGAAAATGTAAGAAAATTAAGAGGTTTTATTTGGCGAGAAAATGAAAGACCAATCACCAAAGATGATATCTTTAAAGATGATTAAAGATTTTTATAAATATCAAGCTCAAACAAGTCCACACCCTTTGGCATTGGAAATTAAAAATGCAAAAGGGAGTTACATTTATGATACAAACAACAAAAAATATCTAGATTTTATAGCGGGAGTTTCTGCAAATACTTTAGGTCATCAACATCCTAAAATTGTCAATGCTGTTAAAAAACAAGTTGACACATATATGCATGTAATGGTTTACGGTGAATTCATTCAGAAACCACAAGTTGAGTTAACAAAAGCTTTAGCAAAAAATCTTCCTGAAAGTTTACAAAGTGTTTATTTAACCAATTCTGGTACCGAAGCAATTGAAGGTGCAATTAAATTAGCAAAGAGAGTAACAGGGAAATTCGAAATTATTGCTGCAAAAAATGCCTACCACGGCAATACACAAGGCTCAATGAGTGTTTGTGGAAAAGAAGAACAAAATCAGGCTTTTAGACCTTTAATTCCTGGCGTAAAATTTATTGAGTTTAACAACGTATCTCACCTAAAAAAAATTACAATAAAAACTGCTGCTGTCATTTTAGAAACTATACAAGGTGGAGCAGGATTTATTGAACCCCAGAATAATTACCTTAAAAAGGTTAAAGATCGCTGCAATGAAGTAGGAGCTTTACTTATTTTAGATGAAATCCAAAGTGGAATTGGGAGAACAGGAAAATTTTTTGGATTTGAGAATTACAATGTTATACCTAATATTGTTGTTACTGGAAAAGGTTTAGGAGGTGGAATGCCTATAGGAGCTTTTATTTCTTCCTTTGAAAATATGAGTTTACTTAAAGAAAATCCGAAGCTTGGACATATTACTACTTTTGGTGGTCATCCGGTTATTGCAGCAGCAGGATTGGCAACAATTAATGAACTAACACAATCTAACCTTATGGAACAATCTCTAACAAAAGAGATCTTATTCCGAAAACTATTAGTTCATGATGAAATTTCTGAAATTAGAGGAAAAGGGCTGATGCTTACTATTCTTTTAAATGACAGCGATAAAGTAAATCAAATAATTTTAGAAGCTTTAAAAAAAGGCTTACTTCTATTTTGGCTTTTATTTGAACCAAAAGCAATAAGAATTACTCCTCCTTTGACTATTACCGAAGATGAAATTCACAATGGTTGTAAAATCATCTTAAAACTCCTAGACCAACTAAATTCATAATTCTTGTAGATTTCTTAGAGATTTGTTAAAAAGTATACTTTTTTGTTAAACTAATGCTAAATTCTTAGTTTCTAGTGATATTTAGTGTAACAAGTATTGCATTGCTAGCGTCATCTATACAAATGTCTAATCTAAAATATTTATTATGAAAAATTTCAAATTATTTATCGCAGTACTTACATTAACAATATTTAGTGCAACTGCATCAACAAACAACAATTTATTTTTAGAAGAAAATCCTGTAAAACCAAATGAAGTATTAAGAAGTGAAATTGCTAACTTAATAGGAAATGATTTTCCGTATGAATTTGAAAAGGAAAATTTGGTTGAAGTTATCTTCACATTAAACTCCGATAATGAATTGATAGTTATATCAACAAATGCTAATCATAAAGAAATTGATTACTTCATAAAAAATAAGTTGAACTATAAAAAAGTAAGTTTTAAACTTAATAAAAATGACAATATTTACTTAATACCAATTAGAATTTCAAAATCATAGTGTTACAATTCTAAAAATAACAATCTATTTTTAAATTATATAATCCATACTTTTTACGTTCTTTAACTTCATTATATCTATTATAAATGATCACTGTTAAGTATATTGTTAATTATGTTAATAATTTCTTATAATTATACAAATAAAAATATAATTATAGTTAAACCTTTCTTAATTCAAGTTCTTTTAACATTTTTTAGTGTAACAATTATATAATTAATTACGTCCTTTAAGTAAATAAATGTCTAATCTATAATCACAATGTCTAATCTAAATTATATTTATCATGAAAAAATTAAATGTACTAATCATTGCTTTTACATTACTTGCAATGAGCGTTTCCGCAGCTGTTATTGACAACCCTGTTAAACCAACTGACAAATTGAGAGCTGAAATTGTTGATATCATCGGACCTAATTGTCCTTATGACTATAACAAAAATGAATGTACTGCTGAAGTACTATTTACCGTAAACAATAATGGTGAAATTATTGTCTTATCCGTTACATCACCAAACACTAAGGCTGAAGCATTTTTAAAAAGTAAATTAAACTACAAAAAAGTGAGCCACAGGTCTAATAAAACAGGTGAAATTTATTTATTACCACTTAGAATGATAAGAGAATAATAAAGATTGTTTTCAATATGTAATTTAAAGGCTGTCAGTTTTGGCAGCTTTTTTTATTCTATAATCCATCAAGTAAATCTCTAACTTTTCCACTATTCCAATCTGCTGCACCAGTTTTTTGAACAACAATCTCTCCTTCTCTATTAATAATATAAGTTGTAGGTAGAGAATTACTTTGTAATTCTTTTGGGGCCTCAGTAAACTGGTAATAAACAGGATGTGAATAAGATTTATCATCAATAAACTTCACTACTTTTTTTTGATCATCATTAGCTACAAATAAAAAGACAACTTTTTCCTTATAGTCCTTATATAATTTTTCAAAGGCTGGCATTTCAGCAACACATGGCGGACACCAGGTAGCCCAAAAATTTACAACAATTACTTTTCCTTTAAAAGAACTAAAATCAACATTTTCACCATTAATATCAATAAGATCCCAATCATAAGTACTCAATGTGATTCTTTCTTCTTTATCAATTTCCATATTAAAAATACGAGTTGTAACATAAGAAACACCTTTAATTAAAGTAGCTCTAACAGGTAAGCCCATTGGAGTAAAAATAAAAATGATGAATGCGAAAAAAAGTATATTGGATAAGTTTTTTTTAATAAAGTTCATATTTTAATATGTATTATTGAATTAATATTTTCCTCTAGAAAATTACATTTACTAATAATTCTATTTTTCTAAAATTTCCTTTAAAAAAACTCTCCAAAATGGAGAGTTTTTATTTAAAATATACACAAAACAACTAATCTCTTAAATGAAATGAATAATATTATTTATTGTGCTTTTTAATCAAATTTAATGCAGAACCTTCATTATACCACTCTATTTGATTTTCATTATATGTATGATTTACTTTTATAGTATCTTTACTTCCATCAACATGAACTAACTCAATAGTTAATTGTTTGCCAGGAGCAAATTGATCAAGATCTAAAAAGTTAAAAGAATCATCTTCTAAAATTAGATCATAATCATTTTCATTTGCAAAAGTTAAACCAAGCATACCTTGCTTTTTTAAATTAGTTTCATGGATTCTTGCAAAAGATTTTACAATAACTGCAGCAACACCTAAATGTCTTGGTTCCATAGCTGCATGTTCACGAGAAGACCCTTCTCCATAATTATGATCTCCAATTACAACAGAATAAATCTCTGCTTTTTTGTATGCTCTGGCTGTATCTGGTACAGCACCATATTCTCCTGTTAATTGATTCTTAACACTATTGCTTTCTTTATTAAATGCATTTACTGCACCAATTAGCATATTATTCGAGATATTATCTAAATGTCCTCTAAAACGCAACCAAGGACCAGCCATAGAAATATGATCTGTAGTACATTTACCAAAAGCTTTTATTAACAATTTTGCATCTTTAATTTTATTGCCAATTGGTGTAAACGGACTTAATAATTGTAACCTTTCGGAATCACCGCTAACTACAATATCTACTCCTGAGCCATCTTCAATTGGAGCAACAAAACCAGGATCTTCTACTTCAAAACCTTTAGGAGGTAATTCATAGCCTGAAGGTTCTTCTAATTTCACCTCTTCCCCTTTCTTATTTATTAATGTATCTGTCATTGGATTAAAATCTAATCTACCAGAAATTGCAATTGCAGCCACCATTTCTGGTGAAGCAACAAATGCATAAGTATTTGGGTTTCCATCAGCTCTTTTTGAGAAGTTTCTATTAAAAGAATGAATAATAGTATTTTTTTCTTCTTTTTCGGCTCCTTCTCTAGCCCATTGCCCAATACACGGACCGCAGGCATTTGTAAATATTTTTGCATCTAAATCTTCGAATATTCCTAACAAACCATCGCGATCTGCAGTATATCTAACTTGCTCAGAACCAGGATTAATCCCAAATTCAGCTTTAGCTACAATCCCATTATCCACAGCTTGTTTTGCAACTGATGCTGCTCTAGATAAATCTTCGTAAGAAGAGTTTGTACATGAACCTATCAATCCCCACTCAACATCCAATGGCCATCCATTTTCATTTGCTTTGGCAGTCATCTCACCAACATCTGTAGAAAGATCTGGTGTAAAAGGGCCGTTTAGATGTGGTTTTAATTCTGATAAATTAATTTCAATAACTTGATCAAAATATTGTTCAGGGTTAGCATAAACCTCATCGTCACCGGTTAAATAAGAAGCTATTTTATTTGCCTCATTTGCAATATCTTCTCTTCCTGTAGCACGTAAATAACGTTCTATAGATTCATCATAACCAAAAGTTGAAGTTGTAGCTCCTACTTCTGCTCCCATATTACAGATTGTTCCTTTACCTGTAGCTGATAGAGCTTTAGCACCTTCTCCAAAATATTCAATAATTGCTCCGGTTCCCCCTTTAGCTGTTAAGATCTTAGCTACTTCTAAAATCACATCTTTAGGTGCAGTCCAACCACTAAGGTTACCTGTTAATTTTATACCAATTAATTTAGGGAATTTTAATTCCCATGCCATTCCTGCCATTACATCAACAGCATCTGCTCCTCCTACACCTATAGCAATCATTCCTAAACCTCCTGCATTTACAGTATGTGAATCTGTACCAATCATCATTCCTCCAGGAAAAGCATAGTTTTCTAAAACAACTTGATGAATAATCCCCGCTCCTGGTTTCCAAAAGCCTATTCCATATTTATTTGAAACAGAACCTAGGAAATTAAAAACCTCACTACTTGTATTGATTGCATTTTGTAAATCTTTGTCTGCTCCAACTTTTGCTTGAATTAAATGGTCGCAATGAACTGTTGTTGGCACTGCAACTTTCTTCTTTCCTGCCTGCATAAATTGTAATAAAGCCATTTGTGCTGTTGCATCCTGACATGCAATTCTATCTGGAGCAAAATCTACATAATCTTCTCCTCTTCTAAAAATTTGCTTAGTTTTTCCATCCCAAAGATGGTTGTATAATATTTTTTCTGCTAATGTTAAAGGTTTCCCTGTCATTTTACGAGCCGCATCAACACGCTCTGTCATTCGACTGTAAACCTCTTTAATCATCTCTATATCAAAAGCCATAGTTAATATGTTTTATAATGAATTTATTGTATTTATTGAGTTAACAAAGTTAAAAAAATTACAGTAAAATTGAAATATTTTCAACGATTGTTGATAATAATTTTAATAATTATCAAAAACATCCAAATAAGTAAAAATAAATTATAATTTACTGAATAAAGTAAAGTGAAATTATGAATTTAATAAAATAAAAAAGCAGACCTATAAGCCGGATTCTGTATTACGCCAAAGACGTAATTCCTATCATTTATCTACATTACAAATTACTTTGTAATTCTAGCTGCTTACCCATTGAAATCGAGCGAGTAACTCTCAAACTTCAATTTACTTAACATTACACCGCATAGAGTTTACCTGGTTTCACTACAGCCTAACTGTACATTCTTTCTGTTGCACTTGTCCTATTTCGAAAAATACGAAACGACGGATGTTATCCGCTATGCTACTCTTTGGTGTCCGGACTTTCCTCTACGCCTAAACGTAGCGATAAGACAGCCTGCCTTAATATTCCTACAAAGATAAAAATTATTGCAAAAAAAACCCACTTTTGGAAATCAAAAGTGGGAAAATTGCTATGAAAAAGAATATTACTATAAATAGTAATATAATTTAAGGACTGTAAAATTACGGATAAATAAATATATTATCCTAACTTTTAATAGAAAATTTAAAAAAAATAGAAAAAATCCCACTTTTAGAAATCAAAAGTGGGAAAATTGCTATGAAAAAGAAAAATTTGTTGAATCAAATTCAACATATCAAATATAATAATAAAATTTAACAAAATATCATTAAATATTGAAAATACTTTCCTTTTTGTTTGATATTAAACATTTTACGAAAACATATCTTTAACTTTTTCGAAAAAAGATCTTTCATTATTATCTGGATTTGGTATAAAATTTGCGTCATCCTTCATATTATTGAAGAAATCTTTCTGTTCTTTAGATAATTTTTGAGGTGTCCATACATTCAAATGAACTAATAGATCTCCCTTACCATAACTATCTATACTTTCTAGTCCTTTTCCGCGTAAGCGAAGTATTTTTCCAGATTGTGTTCCTTCTTCAACTTTAATACGAACAATACCAGTTAAAGTATCAATCTCTTTGGTTGTACCTAGAACTGCTTCAGGATAACTAATGTACATATCATAATGTAAATTATTTCCTTCTCTCTTTAATTTTTCATGTGCAATTTCTTGTATGATGACAATAATATCACCTGCAACACCATTCCCTGGCGCTTCATTTCCCTTACCTCCTACTTTGAGTTGTACTCCATCTGTAACTCCTGGTGGAATATGAATAGAAATTGCTTCTTCCTTTTGGATCATTCCGTTGGCATCAGATCCTTTTGGTCTATGATCAACTGTTTTACCTGCTCCACGACAATCATGACAAGTTGATGCAGTTTGCATTCTGCCCAAAATTGTATTGGCTATTTTTGTTACACTACCAGTTCCGTTACAGGTTTTACAAGTTTTGTAAGTTACTCCTTTAGCTTTTACTAATCTTTTAACTTTAACTTTCTTCTCTACGCCATTTAAAATGTCTTTCAATTCAAGTTTTACACGAATACGTAGATTACTTCCTTTTACGCGTACTTGCCTTGAACCTCCGCTAAAACCACCAAAACCGCCACCACTAAAGTGACCGCCAAAAATATCACCAAACTGACTAAAGATATCATCCATATTCATACCTCCGCCTCCAAAACCACCGTAGCCTCCACCACCATTTTCAAATGCAGCATGACCATATTGATCATATCTAGCCTTTTTATCAGCGCTACTTAAAATTTCATAGGCCTCAGCTGCTTGTTTAAACTTTTCTTCGGCCTCTTTATTTCCTGGGTTTTTATCAGGATGATTCTCAATTGCTCTCTTTCTATATGCCTTTTTAATTTCGGCAGCAGTGGCATTTTTACTTACACCTAATATTTCGTAAAAATCTTTTTTCATTTTTCTTAAATAAAATTATTTCTAATGCTTGGAAGTTAATTGCCAGTTACAACTTTCGGATATCGAATAATCGTATTTCCAAGTTGATACCCTTTTTCAATAACATCAATAATTTTTCCTTTTAATTTTTTAGAAGGTGCAGGGATTTGCGAGATTGCCTCATGAAGCTCAGCATCAAAACTATCTCCTTGCTTTGCTTCAACTTCTTTTAATCCTTTTTGTTCAAGAGTCTTTTTAAATTTTTCATAAATCAATTTCATACCTTCCAACAAATCTTTATCTGAAGATTTTTCAACTTCTTTTATCCCTCTTTCAAAATCATCTAATAATGGCAAAAGTGCTGACATTAATTCTCTACTTGCTGTACTAAATAATTCAATACGCTCTTTTGAAGTACGTTTTTTATAATTTTCAAATTCTGCAAATAATCGCAAAAAATTATTTTTTTCTTTTGCAATTTCTTCATTTAAGACTTCTACTTCGTCCTTTTCTTCTTCAATCTCCTGATTATCAAACTCTTCATCTATAAAGTTCTCATTCTCAAACTCTATATCTTCTTCTTTATTTATATTTTTATCGCTCATCTTTAATTAATTTTTATTACATGATAAGAACTATAGCAAAATCATTGCCAAAGTGATTTTATGCCACATTGTCATTTAATGAATTTTTAAAGGAAATATTAAATTAAAAAGTGCTGTTAATTCTTTCAATTTTTGCACCAATAGCTCTTAACCTTTCATCAATTCTTTCATACCCTCTGTCTATTTGCTCAATATTGTGAATTGTACTTGTACCATTTGCAGAAAGAGCTGCAATCAATAATGAAATACCTGCTCTTATATCAGGTGATGTCATGGTAGTTCCTCTTAAACTAGACTCATGATTTAATCCAATTACAGATGCTCTATGCGGATCACACAAAATTATCTTAGCACCCATATCAATTAACTTGTCAACAAAAAACAAACGACTTTCGAACATTTTTTGATGAATTAAAACACTCCCTTTAGCTTGTGTAGATATCACTAAAATGATACTTAAAAGGTCTGGTGTAAAACCTGGCCAAGGTGCATCAGAAATAGTTAAAATTGAGTCATCTAAATCGCTTTTAATTTTATATGAATTTTGTGATGGAATATAAATATCATCCCCTTTTCTTTCTAATTGAATTCCTAGTTTTCTAAAAACACTTGGTATCAATCCCAAATTATCCCAACTTACATCTTTTATAGTAAGCTCTGATTTTGTCATAACAGCAACTCCAATCCAACTACCAATTTCAATCATATCAGGAAGTATTCTATGCTTACATCCTTTTAATTTATCAACACCTTCAATATGTAATAAATTAGATCCAATACCAGTAATTTTTGCTCCCATACTCACCAACATTCTCGATAATTGTTGAATGTAAGGTTCGCATGCTGCATTATAAACAGTAGTTATTCCTTCTGCTAAAACTGCTGCCATAATAATATTTGCTGTTCCGGTAACTGAAGCTTCATCTAAGTGCATATAAGCACCCTGTAACCTATCTGCTTCTACACCATAAAAAGACTCCTCTTTATTGAATCTAAATTTTGCGCCAAGATTAATAAATCCTTGAAAATGAGTATCTAATCTTCTTCTACCAATTTTATCTCCTCCAGGCTTAGGTATATATCCTTTTCCAAATCTGGTCAATAATGGTCCAACAATCATAATTGATCCACGTAAAGTTCCTCCTTCTTTTTTGAATTTATCTGACTCTAGATAATCAATGTCAATTTCATCTGCCTGAAAGGTATAGGTATGTGCATCAATTTTTTCTACTTTTACTCCTAGTTCTCCCAAAATATAAATCAACTTATTTACATCTCTAATATCTGGAATATTGCTAATCGTTACTATATCAGATGTTAGAAGCACAGCGCAAATCACCTGTAATGCTTCATTTTTTGCACCTTGAGGAGTAATATCTCCTTTTAGTTGATGTCCTCCTTCTATTTTAAATGCAGACATAATTCGCAGATTTAATAATTAATTTCTGGGTTTCTTTTTATAATTCTTTTTGGGTTGGTGCTTGTGAACACTTTTGGTAGGTCTATTTGGTTTTTTTCGAAGTAAATTTCTTGATTCCGATAACTCTTCTGACTCACTATCTAAATTTATTTTTCCTCCTGATAGTTCTGTCAAATGTTTAAAAATCACTTTATCTTCAACCGTATCTTTATTCCAATTCAAATAGCACTTCTTCATGTGATTTGCTATAGTATAAACTAAAGCATCTTTCATTTCACCTTCATCCCATGTCAATGCTTTATCTATCATTATTTGGATATTATTACCATAAAAACGATATTTACTTGCAGATTTCGGATAAGGTAAGCGATCTGGTTTTGCCTGCAACACTTCCTTTTCAGGCTTTGGAAATGAAGAATCTACCTCTAATTTATAATCAGACATGATATATAACTGATCCCATAATTTGTGTTGAAAATCAGGCACATCACGTAAATGCGGTTGTAAATTACCCATAACATCTACAATAGCTTTTGCCATTTTATTTCGGTCATTTACATCCTCTAAACCTACACAATGATTTATCATTTTTTGTATATGACGACCGTATTCCGGAATAATTAAATGCTCTCTCTCTGAATTATATTCTAAATCTAACTCCATTATAAATTTTATTTTTTACTTATTGCAAATTAACGATTATATTTATGTTTTACAATATTAAATCAGCCAATTATTTTCAGCTTTGCAAATTGTAGTAATAGTTTTTTAACTCCACTCGAAGTGAAATTTATTTCGGCTTTTTTACTATTCCCAATACCTTCAATATTTAAAACTTCTCCTTTTCCAAATTTTGTATGCTCAACAGTATTTCCTTTAATAATATTATTATCAAATAAATTTGCAGATGCACTTTTCACATTACTTACTTTTTTTAAATTTCGTGGTATTGGGATATTCTTTGATTTAACTGTATTAGGCTTTGCCTTTACAGGATTTCGTTCTATAGGTTTTTTAAATCTTATTTTATCTTTTGAAGGTATTTCAAAAATATCTTTATCAATAAATTTATTAATTTGTGGCTTTGACTGTTGTGGAACTAACCTATGCACAAAATTCTCATCAATTTCTTCAATAAACCTACTCGGTTCACAATCAATTAATTTACCCCATCGATAACGTGATTCTGCATAAGAAAGATATGCTTGTTTTTTGGCTCTAGTTAAAGCAACATAAAATAATCTACGTTCTTCTTCAATTTCACTGCGTGTGTTCATACTCATTGCCGAAGGAAATAAATTCTCTTCTAAACCAACTATAAAAACATAAGGAAATTCAAGACCTTTAGCTGAGTGAATCGTCATTAATGAAACCCTTGGTTTATCATCTTTTTCGTTATCAAAATCAGTTGCAAGTGCAACATCTTCCAAAAAAAATGACAAAGAAGCGTCTTCTCCTTTTTCATTTTGACCTTCAATAAAATCTTTTACCCCATTTAAAAGCTCTTGTACATTTTCTACTCTGGTAATATCTTCAGGAGTTCCATCTTTTTCAAGATCTTTTACCAATCTGGTTTTTTTTATGACCGATTCTGCAACTTCAAAAGCATTTTGTGTTTGCGCTTCAATTTGAAAACTTTTAATCATCATTGCAAAATTCTGCAATTTTGTTTTAGTTCCTGAATTGATCTTTAAATCAATTTTTTCAATATTATCTATAATATCAAAAATAGATTTTTTAAAATGATTTGCTGCTACTGTTAATTTATCTATCGTTGTTTGACCAATTCCTCTTGCCGGATAATTTACAACCCTTTTTAAAGCTTCTTCATCATTTGTATTAACCAATAATCGTAAATATGCTAAAACATCTTTTATCTCTTTGCGTTGGTAAAATGATAATCCTCCATAAATTTTATACGGAATGTCTTTTTTTCGTAAAGCATCTTCAATAGCTCTAGATTGTGCATTTGTGCGATATAAAATAGCAAATTCATCATTGTTTAATTGATGTCGCATTTTATTTTCAAATATTGAACTGGCTACAAATCTTCCTTCTTCTCCTTCCGATAAGGTTCTCATTAAATGAACCTGCTCACCATCATCATTGGCTGTCCAAATTTCTTTATCGAGTTTGGTTTTATTCTTATCGATTACGCTATTTGCTGCTTTTACAATATTATTTGAAGATCGATAATTCTGTTCTAATTTGAATATTTTAGTATCATCATAATCTTTTTGAAAATTCAAAATATTTTTAATATTTGCTCCACGAAAAGCATAAATACTCTGACTGTCATCACCTACTACACAAATATTTTGATATCTATCGGCAAGAGCTCTAACTATCAAATATTGTGAGTGATTTGTATCTTGATACTCATCTACTAAAATATAACGAAATTTATCTTGATATTTTGCCAATACATCCGGAAAACGGGTAAGCAACTCATTTGTTCGTAATAATAAATCATCAAAATCCATCGCGCCAGATTTAAAGCATCTATCAACATACTCTTTGTAAACACTTCCCATCTTTGGGCGGCCTGCCATTTTATCAGCTTCCATCAATTCCGGATTTTGATAATACGCTTTTACTGTAATTAAACTATTTTTATATTGTGAGATTCTACCTAAAACCTGTTTTGGTTTGTACTTATCTTTTTCAAGATTTTTTTCTTTTATGATAGTGGATAATAACCTTACAGAATCTTGAGTGTCATAAATTGTAAAATTAGAAGGAAATCCAATTTTGCCAGCTTCACTTCTCAAAATTCTTGCAAAAACACTATGAAAAGTTCCCATCCAAAGATTTTTTGCTTCACTTTGACCAACAACTTGTGCGATTCTAGTTTTCATCTCACGAGCTGCTTTGTTTGTAAAAGTTAAAGACAAAATATTAAAAGGATCAATACCTTGCTGCATTAAATGCGCAATCCTATATGTAAGTACACGTGTTTTTCCTGATCCTGCACCAGCAATAATTATCATAGGACCATCTTTATGTAATACCGCTTCTCTTTGTGGATCGTTAAGTTGTTGAAGATAATTTTCAGACATATTCATATTCATTCTCCAAAAATACAATGCTTAAAATAAAACTGCAATAAATATTTTGAAATTTTTTATTCTAATCCTTTATATTTTATAATGAAGAACTAAAACTAAAAAACCGTTAGTCAAATGACTAACGGCCTTTCATTATATAAAACAGAAATTCTTTTTATTTTTCAGCGCGAATCTCAACTCTACGATTTTCTTGTTTTCCTTTTTTAGTATTATTATCTCCTATTGGATTTTCTTCTCCGTATCCAACAGATTTAATCATACTTGCAGGGAAACCTGCTTGTACAAGAGCTTGCATAACAGCATCTGAACGTTGTTGTGATAATTTTTTATTTATTGCGTCACTACCTGAACTATCTGTATGACCTTCTACAACAAAATTTGTAGTATGATAGTCTCCTAAAATAGTATTGATTTTATCTAATCTTACTTTAGTTTCATCAGTAAATGTGAATTTACCAGTGTTAAAATAAATTGCTCTAGCCAGATCAGTAATTTCTTTTTGTACTTCTTCTGTTACAACAGGACAACCTTTATTTTCTAACATACCTGCAATATTTGGGCAGTTATCATCTTTGTCTGCAATACCATCACCATCAGTATCCGTTAGAGGACATCCTTTATTTTCTACCAAACCAGCAACATTAGGACAATCATCATTTTTATCCATTACACCATCAGCATCAGCATCAGGACAACCATTAAATTGTTCTAATCCTGCAATTTCAGGACAGTAATCATCTTTATCACTAAATCCATCACCATCAGTATCAGGACAGCCGTTTAATGCTGCTAAACCTGCTACATTTGGACAAGCATCTTCACTATCTTTTACACCATCTAAATCACTATCAGGACAACCGTTAAATTTTTCTAATCCAGCAATCTCAGGACATGCATCTTCTGTATCTTTTACACCATCACCATCGGTATCTTTTCCACCAAAATTAAAGTTAAGACCTACCATAAACATATGTGTAGTCATATCGTAAGCAACTTCACTACCAGGTATTGCTCCTAAAGGATTATTTGAAGCATCCCATGGTCCATCAGGGTAACCATCTCCATTAAAGTCCATTGCAGGAGTAGGGTTTAAAAGATTTCCACTAGTTTTACCATCACTCATACCGTAATGATATACAGCATCTAGAGAGAACGTTTCACTAAATAAAAC
>DAOUQH010000009.1 GCA_030625645.1 Flavobacteriia bacterium
TCACCTCCTGCACTATACATAATGGTATTACCAGTACTTCCACCAATACCCGCGCCAATTGCTCCGGCAACCATGGCGCCTACTGCATTGCTTTCCCTCTTTTTCATTTCTTTTGTGTCAGGTCTGGCTACGCCTACAATTTCGTTAATTTTCAATTTTTTCCCTACGATTGGCATTACTCTAGTGGTTCTGGCTAAGTCTAAGACTTTAATAATACCTATATTTTTATATAAACCGGTAATTTTACCTTCAAAATAGTGAATTTTTTTACCTTTTTTAGCATAGGCAATTACAATAAAATCCCCATGTTTGTATGTTTCAACTCCAGTTTCATTACCCTTATCATCAAAATGATGAACTACCATTTTTTGTGATACAGCAAAGTTATTAATTCCAAGCAGTAAAATAATTAAAATAATTTTTTTCATAATATTAAATGATTTGTTATTTACAAGAAGTAAAGATAAATGGAATAATTTTTAAAAACAACATAACCCTAATTTTAAATTATTCCATTTACCTTTACCGGTATGCAAGCAGAAATAATAACTATTGGAGATGAAATCCTTATTGGTCAGATTGTAGATACAAATTCTACATATATTAGTAAGGAACTTAATAAAATTGGAGTATCTGTTTATCAAATTACCTCTGTTCAAGATGATAAACAACATATTTTAAAGGCTCTAGCTGAAGCAGAAGAAAATGTAGATATTATCATTGTAACAGGAGGTTTAGGGCCAACCAAAGATGATATTACTAAGCATACTTTTTGTGAATATTTTAAGGATACATTGGTTCAAAATGATAAGGTTTTACAACATGTAGAGTGGCTATTTGATAAATATTTTAATATACCCATTTCTGATGTAAATCGATTACAGGCTTTAGTCCCTTCAAAAGCCAAAGTATTAAAAAATAAATTTGGTACTGCTCCAGGCATGTGGATGGAGAAAGATAATAAGGTGTTTATTTCTTTACCAGGTGTGCCATTTGAAATGAGAGCTTTAATAAATAATGAAGTTTTGCCAAATCTTCAGAAAAAATTTCAATTCCCTCACATATTGCATAAAACAATATTAACTTATGGCTTGGGTGAGAGTATTATTGCTGCGAGATTAGAAGAATTTGAAGATAGTTTACCAAAGAATTTTAAATTAGCTTATTTACCTAATTTAGGTAGAGTTAGATTGCGTTTGTCAGCAAAAGATTCTAACAAAGAGAGAGTTGAAAATGAAATGAGTAGGTTGGTTAATGAATTGATTAGTTATGTTGACGATATTTTTGTGGGCTACGAAGAAGATGGGGCGATAGAGGCTGTAATTGGTAAAGATCTTTTAATAAATAAATTAACCTTGGCTACTGCCGAAAGTTGTACAGGTGGAAATATCGCTAAAATGATAACTTTAGTTGCAGGTGCGTCTCGTTATTTTTCTGGCTCGGTTGTGACATATTCTGCGAAAGCAAAAAAAGAAATTTTAGGTGTTTTACCTGAAACAATTTATGAATTTTCGATTGTTAGTGGTCAGGTTGCAAAAGAAATGGCAATAAATTGTTTAAAATTATTTCAAACCGATTATGCTATTTCAACAACAGGAAATGCAGGCCCTACTACTGATGAAACCGACAAAACAGTAGGTATTGTATTCATAGCAATAGCTAGTGGTGAAGGGGTTGAAGTGAAAGAATTTAATTTCGGACAACCAAGAGAAAAAGTCATTCAAAGGGCATCAAATAAGGCGTTGGAAATGCTAAAAAAAGAAATTTTGAAAAACACTAAAAATAGTTTGTGAGATTTGTAAAGAATTTATATTTTTGCACCTCGTTTGGAAACAACAATTAAATAAGTAAGAAATGTCAAGAGTTTGTGAGCTTACAGGTAAAAAAGCAATGGTAGGAAACAATGTTTCTCATGCTTTGAATAGAACTAAGAGAAAATTCAATGTGAATTTGATGAAGAAGCGTTTTTATCTTCCGGAAGAAGATAAGTGGATTACTTTAAAAGTATCTGCTAAAGCTTTAAAAAAGATCAATAAAAAAGGTATTGATGCAGTAATTAAAGAAGCGAGAGCTGAAGGTTACTTGAAAAAATAATAGGAGATGGCAAAAAGTAAAGGTAATAGAATCCAAGTTATATTAGAATGTACTGAGCATAAAGCTACAGGGAAACCAGGTACATCAAGATATATTACAACAAAAAATAAAAAGAACACTCCAGATAGAATGGAGTTGAAGAAATTCAACCCAATCTTGAAGAAAATGACTGTTCATAAAGAGATTAAATAATTAGATTATGGCAAAGAAATCAGTAGCAACTTTACAAACAGGCTCAAAAAGATTGGCAAAAGCTATTAATATGGTGAAGTCAGAAAAAACAGGTGCTTACATTTTTGTTGAAAGCATTATGGATCCTTCAAAAGTAAATGATTTTTTCAAAAAAAAATAAGATTTACTTAGCATAAAATATTATGAGCTACTTTCATTTTTTGAAAGTAGCTTTTTTCATTTACATAATGTTGTAATTTATTACCTTTACAAAACTTAAATTTTATAATAAATTTTAATATAGGATGAGTTTATTCAAAAAAATATTTTCAAAAGAGAAGAAAGAAACTCTAGATAAAGGTTTAGAGAAAAGTAGTTCTTCATTTTTTAATAAATTATCTAAGGCAGTTGCAGGTAAATCAAAAGTAGATGAAGAAGTTCTAGATAATTTAGAAGAAATTTTGATTGCTTCGGATGTTGGAGTAGATACAACATTAAAAATTATCGACCGTATTGAAGAGCGTGTAGCAAGAGACAAGTATTTTGGAACTGATGAGCTTAATAAAATTTTACGGGAAGAAATAGCAGCTCTATTAGCCTTAACCAACGTTGGTAATGAAACTCAATTTAGTATTCCGGGAGGCAAGAAACCTTATGTAATTATGGTTGTTGGAGTTAATGGTGTTGGTAAAACAACAACCATTGGTAAATTAGCATCGCAATTTAAAAATCAGGGTTTAGAAGTGGTACTTGGTGCTGCTGATACATTTCGTGCTGCTGCAATAGACCAATTGCAAATTTGGGCAGATAGAGTTGATGTTCCTATGGTACGTCAGGAGATGGGAAGCGATCCTGCGTCTGTGGCATTTGATACAATTCAATCTGCTGTAAGTCAGGATGCAGATGTAGTAATTATCGATACAGCTGGAAGATTACATAATAAGGTCAATTTAATGAATGAATTGACAAAAATAAAAAGAGTGATGCAAAAAGTTTCGCCAAATGTACCTGATGAAGTGCTTTTGGTTTTAGATGGATCAACGGGTCAAAATGCATTCGAACAGGCAAAACAATTTACTAAAGCTACAGAAGTTACTTCATTAGCAATCACAAAATTAGATGGTACTGCAAAGGGTGGCGTTGTAATTGGAATTTCTGATCAATTTCAAATTCCTGTAAAATATATAGGAGTAGGAGAAGGGATAGATGATCTACAAGTTTTTAACAAATTTGAGTTTGTAGATTCTTTTTTTAAGAATTAAAAAGTAAGTAGAAAGTAGAAATAAATATGAGTAGTAACAGAAGTTTTAAGAATTTAATTTTATGGCAAAAAGCCCATGTTTTGGTTCTTGAAATTTATAGAATAACTTCTACCTTACCGAAATCTGAACAGTTTGGAATTATTAATCAAATTCAACGAAGTTCTACCTCTGTTCCAGCAAATATTGCTGAAGGGTATGAGAGGATTAGTGCAAAAAGAAAAAATAAGATTTTTATATATTGCAAATGGCTCTTTAGAAGAAACCAGATATTTTTTAATTCTTATTCAAGATTTAAAATTTTCACAAACAGGGGAAATCCAAGAAAATCTTATAGAGGTTTCAAAAATATTAAATTCATACATTAAAAAATTAAAAGAAAGTCTTTAATAAAATCACATCGACTACTTCTTTCTACTTACTTATTACTCCTTTTTATATGAGAACAAAATCAACAAAGAAAAATAAAATAAACGTTGTAACTTTAGGTTGCTCAAAAAATGTTTACGACAGCGAAGTATTAATGGGACAATTAAAGGCTAATGATAAGGTTGTTGTTCATGAAGATGATAATGATGATGGAAACATTGTCGTAATAAATACTTGTGGATTTATTGGCGATGCAAAAGAAGAATCAATCAATACAATTTTGCATTTTGTCAATAAAAAAGAAAAAGGTGAAGTAGATAAAGTTTTTGTAACTGGATGTTTGAGTGAACGTTATAAACCAGATTTAGAAAGAGAGATCAAAAATGTGGATCAATATTTTGGCACACATGATTTACCAAATCTTTTAAAAGCTCTTGAAGCAGATTATAAACATGAATTGGTAGGAGAACGTTTGCTTACTACTCCAAAGCATTACGCTTATATGAAAATTGCTGAAGGATGTGATCGTCCTTGTTCATTTTGTGCAATTCCGTTAATGAGAGGAGGGAATATCTCAACTCCAATTGAAAATTTGATTATTGAAGCAGAAAAATTAGCAAAAAAAGGAGTTAAAGAAATTATATTAATCGCTCAGGATTTAACGTATTACGGATTAGATATCTATAAAAAAAGAGCCTTAGCCAAATTATTAAAAGAGTTGGTGAAAGTGGAAGGGATTGAATGGATTAGGTTACATTATGCATTTCCAACAGGATTCCCTTTAGATGTATTAGAAGTGATGAAAAACGAACCAAAGGTCTGTAATTATTTAGATATTCCGTTGCAGCATATCAATACCGAATTGTTGAAATCTATGAAGCGTGGAACAACTTCTAAAAAAACAAGAAAACTTTTAGATGAGTTTAGAAAACAAGTTCCTAATATGGCTGTCCGAACTACTTTAATTGTTGGATATCCTGGAGAAACCGAAGAACAATATGAGGAATTAAAGCAATTTGTAATCGATTCCAGATTTGAACGAATGGGATGTTTTGCCTATTCTCATGAAGAAAATACAAGTGCATTTGAATTAGAAGATGATATTCCTGAAGAAGTAAAACAAAAACGTGTAGCTGATTTGATGGAAGTACAGGCTCAAATTTCTTTTGAATTAAATCAAGAGAAAGTAGATAAAATTTTCAAATGTATTTTCGATCGTAAAGAGGGAGATTTTTTTATTGGGAGAACAGAATTTGATAGCCCTGATGTAGATAATGATGTAATGGTTGATGCTACAAAACACTATATTCAACTAGGGCAGTTTATAAATATTAAGATTACTGAAGCAAGTGATTTTGATCTCTTTGGAGAGCCAGCTAAATAGTGAATAGGTTTTCATGCATGAATGTCGTTTATTTTTGCTTAAAGGTTTCTGTCAGATTTAGATAGTTTACGCTATTTTTTTTATTTTTGAGAATATTAATGTTTCAATATATTTTAATAAATATAATTTGCATAAAATAAAATCTATACCTTTTGAAAAAACAGGATATTTCACCAATATCATTGTTGATTATTTGGCTAAAAATGAAAAGGTAGTTCCCTTTTATCAAAACTTTCCTGACATTATTGGTTTTAAGTCTCAAATTAATGAAAAGAGTAAATCATTTTCCAATTCTTCACGAAAAATAGTAATAGAATCTTTAGAAGACCAATATCATAACTTTGAGATTTCAGATAAAACAAAACAAAATATATCGCTTTTAAAAGATACAAATACTTTTACGGTAACAACCGGGCATCAATTAAACTTATTTACAGGTCCACTTTATTTTTTATATAAAATCGTTTCTACAATAAATCTAGCGAAAAGATTGAAAAAAGAGCTTCCAGAAAGTAATTTTGTACCTGTTTATTGGATGGCATCAGAAGATCATGATTTTGAAGAAATACAATTTTTTAATTTCAAAGAAGAAAAAATTAGTTGGAATAGGGAATCAAAAGGAGCTGTTGGAAGATTATCTTTAGAGAAATTTGATAATGTTTTAGAAGATTTTTATAATCAATTGGGTAAAAGTAGAAATGCTAAAGATCTTATTGAGCTTTTTAAAAAGTCATATTTAGAACATGAAAACTTGACAGATGCTACAAGGTTTTTAGCAAACAATCTTTTTGGAGAATATGGTTTAGTAATTTTAGATGGTGATGATAGAGTGTTGAAAGAGCAATTTATTCCTTATGTTAAAGAAGAATTATTAGATCAAATTTGTTTTAAAGAAGTTTCAAAAACTAATAAAGAGCTAGCTAAGGATTATAAAGTTCAGGTGAACCCACGTGAAATTAATTTATTTTATTTAGATAGTAATTTAAGAGAACGAATTGTTTTTGATGATGGTTTATATAAAATATTCAATACCAATTTAACTTTCACCAAAGAAGAAATACTTCAGGAAGTTGAAGATTTCCCTGAAAAATTTAGCCCAAATGTTTTGATGCGGTCATTGTACCAAGAAGTTATTTTACCAAATCTATGTTATATAGGTGGGGGAGGAGAGATAGCTTATTGGTTAGAGATGAAGAATTTTTTTGAAAGTCAGAAAGTGCCATTTCCAATTTTATTATTGCGGAATTCAGTTTTGTTAATTCCTGAAAAACAATTAATTAAATTGGAAAAATTAGATATTTCAGAAGAGGAGATATTTTCAAAACAAGAAGAATTAGTTGCCAAAAAGGTGAGCCATATTTCGGAAATAAATATTGATCTTTCAGAGGAAAAGCAGAAATTAGAGACGATGTTTGCTAAATTAGAAGAGCTTTCTAATAAGACAGATCAATCTTTTTCTGGAGCTGTAAAGGCACAGAGTAAAAAACAGCAAAACGGACTTAAAAACCTTGAAAAAAGATTGTTAAAGGCGCAAAAGAGAAAACATAAAGAATTAGTTAATCGAATTATTATTTTGCAAAACGAATTATTTCCTAATAGAAGCTTGCAAGAAAGGAATGCTAACTTCTCGGAGTTTTATAATGAAATTGGTGATGAATTAATTAATGGTTTGCTTGAAAATATAGATCCTTTAAATTTTAAATTTGATATAATTAAGACATAAAAAAAGACCGAATAAATCGGTCATTCTTCTATGTTTTATTACTATTGATTATCTTAAAAGAATTAAAGATAACAGCATTGTAGATACTTTACTTAAGTATTGTGTATTTATATTTATTCCAAAAACAGATTTGCTTTTATACATTTTTATTTCGTTATTATTGGTTGTTTCTGTAAAAGCATTAACCAAATCTTTAACATCATCTATTAAATTATATAAAGCAACAGTCAATTTTTCGTTTCTAGGTAAGAAAGGTTCTTGAGGGTATAGAATTAATAAGAAGTCGGCATTATTATCAGTTGAAGTAAAACTTTCTTCAATTGAATTTGTGTGCTCATATTCATTAAACTCATCTCGTATAGCTCTAAAAACAGATAATTTACTATTATCAATAATTGAAAAATTACCAGTTTCTAATAGAAATTCAATTTTTTGGTCAAATGTTAACTCACCTAACATTTCAGAATTTCCCATATTTTCTACACCAATTTTATTGGCAATAGAATCGTTAATTAAATTTTCAATGTAATAAGTAGAAACAAAGAATTCGTTTTTTACCTCAATATTTTTCTCTTGCTGAATCATAAAAGACCTCATTAATATCCATATTTGGACATATTATATAACGTTTAATGAGGGGAGATATTATAGGGAGGGGAGAATAATTGTTCAAATATAGGTTATTATATTTGAATAAATGTAAATAAATTTATTAAAAAATGTTAAAGAAGCACAAAAAATCCTTTTAATATCATATTAAAAGGATTTTCCGTAATAAAGATAGTTAACTAATTAACTAAATTTTATTTTTTGAATTTAGCGTATTTAGACTTGAATTTATCAATTCTACCTGCTGAATCTACTAATTTCATCTTACCTGTATAGAAAGGGTGAGATGTTCTTGAAATATCAAGTTTAATTAATGGATACTCAACTCCTTCTACATCAAGAGTCTCTCTTGAGTTTGCTGTTGATTTTGTTAAAAAAACATCTCCGTTTGACATGTCTTTAAACGCTACTAGTCTATAATTCTTTGGATGAATACCTTTTCTCATCGTTATCTCATTTTAATTTTTTACTTTCGCTTCTTGAAAAGAAACACAGCATCTGCTGATTTTGAGAGTGCAAATTTAGTCATATTTTTTTAATCTCAAACAATTATTTTGTTTATTTGTAAAAAAAAGTATTTATGAAAAGAGTTTTATTGTTTTTATCGCTTTTTGGGTTGGTTTTACTCCTTTCTTGCAGCAACAAATATAGGTTAATTTTAGATTCTCCAAAGAATATTCAGGTTAATAAGACATTAAATTTATCTGTAAAAGAAAAAAGTGGAAAGCCTATTGATTCTGTACAATATTTTTTAAATGGTTTGCCTTTATCCAATCCAAAAAATATTGACATCAACGATAAAAAACTTGGAAAACAAGCAATTTCTGCTAAAGTTTTTTATGATGGTAAAGAAAAGCAAATCAATAATACCATCATTTTTTTAGCATCTCAAGCACCATCTATTTATAAATACGAAATAGTAAATGAATTTCCACATGATAAAAATGCTTTTACACAAGGTCTTGAATTTCATGATGGGTTTTTATATGAAAGCACGGGACAATATGGACAATCAAGTTTGAGAAAAGTAGAGCTTAAATCGGGTAAAATCTTACAAAAAATAGATATTGATAGAAAATATTTTGCTGAAGGAATGACTATTTATAAAGATAAAGTATATCAGTTAACTTGGCAAAAAAATAAAGGATTTGTATATGATCTAGAAACATTCAAGCTTGAAAAAACATTTGATTACCAGCAGAGTAAAGAAGGTTGGGGTTTGACTCATGATAATAATAAATTAATAAAATCTGATGGTTCAGAGCGTATTTGGTTTTTAAATCTAGATTCTTTTAAAGAAGAAAAATTTATTGAGGCATATACTAATAAAAGAAAAGCTGAGAGATTGAATGAATTAGAGTTTATACAAGGTAAGATATATGCTAATATTTGGCAAAAAAATGCAATTTTAATTATTAATCCCGTAAATGGAGCAATAGAAGGTATAGCCAATTTAAAAGGTTTGCAAAGTAAAGTAGGTCAATCTGGAGAAGATAATGTGTTAAATGGAATTGCTTATGACCAAGAAAATGATCGCCTTTTTGTTACTGGTAAAAATTGGAATAAAGTTTTTGAAATAAAATTGTTAAAAAAATAAATTTGATGAACAAGGCACTTATATTCATATTTTCAATTTTCATTTTACAATTTTTTTCGTGTGATGATGATGCTTTTGAAACAGTTAATAGTACAGGAGATCTTCAATTTTCAAAAGACACTATATTTTTAGATACTGTTTTTAGTAATATAAGCTCTAGTACCAGAACTTTAAAAATTTATAATAAAAGCAGTAATAATATCACTATTCCTTCCATAAATTTAGGAAGAGGTAATAATTCATATTATCGACTAAACATAGATGGAATCGATGGGAAATCATTTGAGAATATCGATATTCTATCAAAAGATAGTGTCTTTGTTTTTATTGAAGCCACTATTGATTATAATAATGTTCCTAACCCAATTTATACTGATTCGATTGTATTTGATAGTGGAGATAATTCACAAAATGTAAAACTGGTTACATTGGTTCAGGATGCTTATTTCTTATTTCCGCAAAAAGATGCACAAGGAATTAAAGAGAAGATAGTGTTGGGAGAAGATGGAGAAGGTAATGAAATTGCAATTGATGGATTTTATCTTGAAGACAATACAACATGGACAAATGAAAAACCTTATGTGGTTTATGGTTTTGTTGGTGTTCCTGAAAATAAAACATTAACCATAGAAAAAGGAGCAAGAATACATTTTCATAAAAACTCAGGCTTATTGGTAGATAAAGATGCTACCTTAAAGGTGAATGGTGAATTAGGAGAAGAAGTTGTTTTTGAAGGTGATAGATTAGAACCTGATTTTAGTGAAATACCTGGGCAATGGACAGCTATTTGGTTGAGAGCAGGGAGCAAGAATCACGAAATAAATAATGCAATTATAAAGAATAATGCTATTGGTATTTTAATGGATTCTGTAGGTAGTTTAACTGAACCAACTTTAAAATTAAATAATATACAAATTTATAATACATCAAATTTTGGTTTGCTAGGTCGTACTGCAAATATCAAAGGTGAGAATTTGGTAATAGCTAATAACGGAATGGCATCATTAGCTTGTACCATTGGAGGAACATATAATTTCACACATCTCATTTTGGCAAATTTTTGGAGAAGTGGTATAAGAGATTACCCAGCTTTATTAGTTAATAACTATCTGAAATATAATGATAATGGAACGGAAAAAATTCTATCCAGAGATTTGAATGCCGCAAATTTTACAAATTGTATTATTGATGGAAGTCAGAATTTTGAATTTATCTTAGATAAATCTACAGAAGCTCTATTTAATTATAATTTTAAAAATAACTTATTGAAGTTTAATGATGTAGATAATAAATTTAAGGACAATCCTTTATATGATTTTGCAGATATAAATTATTATCAAGATAATATTTTAAATGGTGAATCTAATTTCAAGGACATTAAGAATAATCAATATATTATTGGAGAAGAATCAGAAGCAATAAACAAGGCAGATAAAAATGCTGCATCACAAGTGCCTTTTGATCTTTTAGGAGTTAATAGAATTAATAAGCCAGATATTGGTGCATATCAACATATTATTTTTGAAGAAGAATAATTATCTTTTTTTGTAATTTTATAAATATTTTAAAAATCAAGAAGCTTTAGTAATAAGAATTTAGATTCATCATTAATTTATTAAAATGAACTTGATAATAAAGGAGTTTCTTAATGATTTTGATCCCGATTCTTTTTATAAGAATCGGGATTTTTTTTGACTAAAACTCAACAAATAAAACCAAATATATCCTATCTTTTGTGTGAGATAAATGTATTTTTGGAGTTAAAATATATTAGAATGAAAAACACCCTCTATTTTTTAATAATAAACTTGGTTTTAATAGCAAATCCTTTACAGTCACAAGGAAATCATAATCAAGAATTTAGAGGTGTTTGGGTTGCTACAGTTAATAATATTGACTGGCCTAGCGAAAAATATCTAACTACAGATCAGCAAAAAGATGAACTTATTAAAATGTTAGATCTTTACAAAAGCTTAAATCTAAATGCTGTAATATTTCAAATTCGCCCATCAGCAGATGCCTTTTATAATTCAAAATATGAGCCTTGGTCAAATTGGTTAACTGGAACAAATGATAAAGTGCCAAATCCTTATTATGATCCTTTAGCTTTTGCAATTACTGAAACACATAAACGTGGAATGGAATTTCACGCATGGCTAAATCCTTATAGGGCAATAGTTGACTATAAAGAGTTTCAATCAAATCCAAATCCCTTAACATATAATAAACCAGAGTGGTTTTTAAACTATGGTAAAAATAAATATTTTGACCCAGGAAATCCAGAAGTCAGAAAATACACAAATAAAGTTGTAGCTGATATTGTTCAACAATACGATGTTGATGCAATACATTTTGATGACTATTTTTATCCTTATAAGATTGAAAATGAGGTTTTCCCTGATAGTTTATCATTTGAGAAATTTGGAGGTAAATTTTATCCAGAAAAAGTAAATGACTGGCGTAGAGATAATGTAAATCAGGTTATTAAAGAATTACATCATACGATAAAATCTGTAAAACCCTGGGTGCAATTTGGAATTAGTCCATTTGGAGTTTGGAGAAATAAAGATGTAGATTCAAAAGGTTCTGATACTGAAGCTGGTCAGACAAATTATGATGATCTATATGCAGATATTCTATTGTGGTTGGAAAATGATTGGTTAGATTATATTTTACCTCAGGTTTATTGGAATATTGGGCATAAAAGAGCTGGTTATAAAAAAATAGTAAATTGGTGGGCAGATTTAGAGGATAATACAAATTTATATATAGGTCATGGATTGTATAGATTAGATCAAAAGAAAGTAGATAGAGCATGGAGAAAAAGAAAACCAAATGAAATTGAAAAACAATTAGTATTAAATAACAGTATTCCAAAGGTTAAAGGAAGTGTATATTTTAGCGGAAAAGTTTTTTTTAATAACCCTATGGGGATTAATGAGATATTAAAAGAAAAATTTTATAAATATCCTATATTACCACCAAGTATTAATAAAGAACGAATCTTTATTCCAGAGCCTGTATTTGATATAGATACTAAAAAGTATACTAATAAAACTATAAGACTTACCTGGAAATCAATTCCCGAAAATGAAGAGAAAAAAGCAGTAAAATACTTAGTGTATTTTTTTGATAAAGGAGAAATGGTGAATACCAAAAATAATGCAAAACTTATTGATATAACAGGGCAAAATTTTATTGATTTTAATAAGAAAAAATATAAAAAGGGAGTATTTGTAATCATTGCTGTTAGCAGAAATAATAATCAAAGTAACCCAGTATATTTTAAAAGATAGAAATGGATGTTAGAAAAAAGAAAACAAACTTTTATCTTAATCTTACTCCTGTTTTTGGTACTTATTCCAAATATAGTCTTTGTTCTTTTTGGTGAAGATTCTGCTGTAAACACATTTATTAAACAAATTATATTTTTTGTGTTTGCATTGGCATTTGTTTTATTGCCTTTAGTGTTGATAAGACCAAAACTATATTTTTTATTGCTTTTGTTTTTTTTACCATTTCTATTTATAGATATTTATATTCTTTTTTTGAGCAAAACACAATCAACTTCAACTCTTTATGCTACAGTTCTTGATACAAATCTTAATGAATCTTTAGAGCTGATTACTAGTAATATAAGTTTTATAATATTTGGGGTATTATTTCTTTTAATATATTTTTATTTATGGTTAAAACTTAAAAATGATTTTAGATTATTAAAAAAAAACAAAATATTATTTGCAGTATTTAGTATAGGAATAATTTCAGTTATTTTCATAAGAGATATAAAAATTGCATCAAGTGCAGATAAGATAAATACAATAATTGATAGATCATTTGATTACTTTATGCTTAAAGTTGATAAAACTTTTCCTTTTGGATCAGTACATAAAATTAATGATGCTATTAAGGGAATAAGTCAATTAAAGGTTTTTGAAAAGAATAATAAAGATTTTTCATATCGTGTAAGAATTAATAATGAAGAGGAACAGACTATTGTATTGGTGTTGGGAGAAACAGCACGAAAAAATAATTTTCAACTCTATGGTTATGGTAGAGAAACAAATCCAATATTATCAAAAACAAAAAACCTTATTGTTTTTAAGGAGGTAACGACTAATGCTAACTTAACCCAACCAAGTTTTTCTCAAATATTTTCAAGTGTAGACCCAACAAATTATGATGAATTATTTTCTGAACTAGGACTTGCTTCAGCTTTTAAAGAAGCTGGTTTTCATACATATTGGATAACAAATCAGACCTATAGTCCTGGGTCAATATTTCAAATGTATGCAACACAATCACATTATTTTAAGGATATTTCACTCACTTTTGAAACTAGATCTTATGATGAAAAGATTATTCCCATCGTAAAAAATATTCTTCTGGATAGTTATAAAAAAAGATTGATTGTAATTCATTCTATAGGAAGCCATTTCAGGTATAATTTTCGATATCCAAAACAATTTTCAAAATATCAACCCGAATTGGAAGCTTCGATGAGTATTGCTGGTATTAGTAGTGATTATAAAGAGTTGTTTGTAAATTCGTATGATAATTCAATTCTTTATACAGATTATTTTCTTTCAGAAATAATTAAATCACTCGGTGAAAATAACAATCCATCTATATTGATGTATTTATCCGATCACGGTGAAAACCTATATGATGATTCTAGAGAAATGGTTTTACACGGAAGTTTAAATCCAACAAAATATGAATTAGAAATACCAATGTTAATCTGGTATTCAAACACTTATCGAGAAGATAATATAAAGCAATTACAATCAGTATCCAATGCTAAAATATCTTCAGCAATAGTTTTTTCAACACTTTCTACTTTAGGTGGTTTTAAAACTAAATTACACCAACAAAAACATGATCTGCTTTCGGATAGTTTAGTTTTGGGAAATAGGTATTTTTTAAAAGGGGATGGTAATGTTATAAATATTGATAAATAAAACTATCCTTATTGCTGTAATATGAATTTATCTTGTGAAAACTAATTCAGTTTTAGTTGATAAATTACTATCAAAAGCATAATTATCATAATTAAAACCAATTAGACCTTCAGCTGATTCAATATTATTATCAATGATATATCGCACCATCAAACCACGAGCTTTTTTAGCAAAAAAGCTAATCATTTTTAATTTACCGTTTTTATAATCTTTAAAAACAGGAGTAATAATGGGTGCTTTTAGTATTTTTTTATTGATAACTTTAAAATATTCATTGCTTGCTAGATTAATTAAAACTTCATCTTTTAGCATTTCATTATTTAATGATTTTGTTAAAGTGTCTGCCCAGAATTTGTATAAGTTTTCTTTCGATCCTGTTTTGAGTTTTGTACCCATTTCAAGTCGGTATGGCTGGATAAGATCTAAAGGCTTTAAAACACCATATTGCCCCGAAAGGATTCTTAATTTATCTTGTAACTGATTAATTTTATCCAGCGGAATTGTATATGCACCGAGTCCTTCATAAACAGTTCCCTTAAAGGCATATACTGCTTGTCGTGAGTTTTTTTCTGTAAAAGGTAATTGCCATTCCTGATTACGCTTCCAGTTTAGATTACTTAGTTTTTCTGAAATACTCATTAGTCTCTCCAATTGTTTTGGAGATTTATTTTTTAAAACTTTATTAAGTTTTTCTGCTTGTTCTAAATATTCACATTCTGAGTATTCTTTAGTCGGTACCAAAGTTTCAAAGTCTAGTGATTTTGCAGGTGAAATAACTATTTTCATTGTGATAGTTTTAAACTAGTTGTTTTGAGTTTGAAAATCAAAGCTCATTTATTTTTTTTTGAAATTTCTCAATAAAAACACCAACATGATAACCATCCATTAAAGCATGCTGCACTTCAATAGAAAAAGGCATTTTCTTTATGTTGTTTTCTTCAAAATACTTTCCAAAAACAAATTTAGGAATTCCACTTTTTTCTCTTTCTTTATCTCTGGCATGTTTTAAACTTGTAAAAGTAAACCAAGGAATAAAGGAACAGTAGATTAATGCATCATTATTTTTATTAGAATCAAAAGTATTTTCTTTGTGATGATTGTTTAACGTTTCTTTACCAGAAGCATTGAATTCAGAAATTGAATTTTTTCGTTGAAAATAGCAAAAAGAAAAGGATTTATCTTCGTTCAATACAGTTGAGCCAATATCGATTGAGTCAAATTGAATAACTTGATTATCAATAATTCGTAATCTAAATTCTAAAATCTCATTAGCCGATTCTAATGCAAAATGCAAACAAGCCAAAAAGAAAGAAATATCATTTTTTTTACAATAATTGTATAAGTTGCTAACTTCTATATTGCTTGTTAAGTTAAAAAAAGGATCATCGTAATTTTTAAAAAACTCATATTGAGTTTTTCTATTCCATGAATTGATATCAAATTTTTTCATAATTCATTAAATATTTAGTACAAACAACAAAAACTGAATCGTATTTTACTTTTGATTAACAGTATATTTACGCCATTTTTCTATACAAAGTTGTAGATCCTCAGGAGTGTCAGAGCTAAAACTCATAAATTCTCCCGAAGTAGGATGCGTAAACCCTAAAGTTTTTGCATGTAGTGCTTGTCTTGGCAGTATTTTAAAGCAATTATCAACAAACTGTTTGTATTTAGTGAAAGTTGTACCTTTTAAAATCTTGTCACCACCGTATCTTTCATCATTAAAAAGTGGATGACCAATATATTTAAAATGTGCTCTAATTTGATGCGTTCTACCAGTTTCTAATTTGCATTGAACCAATGTAACATAACTAAATCTTTCTAAAACTTTAAAATGTGTAACAGCATGTTTTCCAAAATCACCTTCGGGGAAAACATCCATCTGAAGACGATTTTTTAAACTTCTTCCAATATTACCTTCAATAATTCCTTCATCCTCTTCAATATTTCCCCAAACTAATGCATAATAAAGTCTTTCGGTGGTTCGTTCGAAAAACTGATTGGCAAGGTTAGCCATGGCAAACTCAGTTTTTGCAATCACCAATAATCCGCTGGTATCTTTATCAATTCTATGAACTAAGCCAGGACGATCACTACTATTGTTTGGCAAATTTTTAATATGATAAATAAGTGCATTTACCAAAGTTCCTGTATGATTTCCATGACCTGGATGAACTACCATTCCGGCAGGTTTATTAAGTACAATAACATCTTCATCTTCAAAAATAATATCTAAAGGAATATTTTCTGGTTCAACCGTATTTTCTTGTGGAGGATAAGCCAAAACCACTCTAACAATATCGTTTGGTTTTACTTTATGATTGGCTTTAACAGGAATGTCATTTACCAAAACATTTCCGGCTTTTATTGCTTGTTGAATTTTATTCCGAGTTGCATTTAGGATAAAATTCATCAAATATTTATCTACTCGTAAGGGTTCTTGTCCCTCGGCAGCAGTAAATTTATAATGCTCATAAAGTTCGTCGTTATTTATCTCGTCTAGGTCTTTATTCATTTGGGATACTATCTAAAGTTGCAAGTGTATCAATAACTTTACCATCTAATCCATCACCTAAAACTAAATCTATTAGGGTGTTTTTTGGAAGCAAATCACCAGGTGTAATTTCTTGACCTTTAATCTCAAGCATTCTTACCACATTTTTACCAAGATCAGGGATAAAACGTTCTTCACCAATCCTAAATCCTGCAGATTTTAATCGGGTAACTACTTGTCGTTTTGTTTGATCTAAAACATTTGGAATTTCTACTTTTCTGTAATTAGAAGGATTTAAAGTTAGATATATTTTTCGGTTTTCTTTTACAAAGTCACCAGCCTCAGGATCTTGTTCAATAACAGATTTAGGTGGAAAATCTGGATTAAAACTAGCAGAATCAATTACGAAAAGGCTTAGGTTGGCGTCAAAAAGAGCTTTTTCTGTTTCTGATAAAGATAATTTTTCAAGGTTAGGAACTTGTATTTTTTCGTCGTGATTTGTGTAGGAATTCATCCATCTTCCTAAACCAAAAAATAATAGAATACTAATTGCAGCTATTGAAATGATTGTTAATAAAAACTCTTTGCTCTTGATATATTGAAAAAACCCCATAAATAAAATTTAAAGTTCAAAGATAATTTTTTTTAAGATAACAATGAGTTAAATAAAAGAGATGATTTTCTTAAATATTAAATGGATTAAGTATCTAATTTAAATTTTATATCCTCCAAGCTTTTTTCAGATCCAACTAATGTCATAATATCGCCAATTCTCAATCTGGTATAACCATGGGTCATTAACATCTGACCTTTTCTTTCTATAGATAAAATTATTAAATCGGAAGGTAAGCGAAGTTCTCTAATTCGTAATCCATGGTAATCTTTGTTTTTAATTTCGATATCCATAGTATCTTGCCCATCATCCATACCTAAAAGTAAAGAAGTTGCATTTGGAGATCTCACAAAGTGATCTAATAAGCTTACAATCGCTGTAGATGGTTCAATGATTAAAGCACCAAGTTTATGGAACTTTTCAAAATTATCACGTTGGTTTAACCTAACTATTATATCTTCTGTACCAATATTTTCATAAATTCTTTCTGCAATATAAAAATTATCATCATCGTTGAGCATCAGTACAACAGCTTCAGTTTTATTTAAACTCAATTTTTTTAAGTTTTTAGCAGTAGGAACAAAATTTGATATAATCTCAAAATCATTAATGTTTTCAATGTTACAATCTTCAAGACAGACTAATCTAGGTTTCCAGTTGTGTTTTTCTAATTGTTGTGCCAAAGCAATTGATTGATTCTCAACACCAAAAATTATTGCATCTCTTGTGCTTTGCAATGGTTTCATTTTTGCACGTAAATGACTTTCATTCAAATAATTTAAAACCCATTTGAATAATGGTGGACCAATTAATTGGTTAATTACAATAATTGCAATAACAATTGTTTCAAATTCATGTCCCCAATCTGGAAATTCGTTAGAAACAATTGTTGCTAAACCAAGTGCTACACCTGCCTGAGTAATATATGGCATCCAAGCAACAGATAAATACTTTTTTGGATCTTTTGCTGCAATTACGCCAAACATACCACCTAATACCATAGTTATTAAGCGCAATAAGAATAAAGCAACTGCAATACCAAAAACATTTACTAATGTATGAAATGATAAAGAGGCACCAGTAAGGGTAAAGAAAATAATATAAATAGTTGGACTAATATCGTGAAGCAATTCTCTAAATTCAAGTCGATGTTTACTTTTATTGGTTAAAACAAAACTACCAATAATTGCAATCAAAAGTGGTTCTAGAATTATTTCATGATGAAACCAATTATCAGAATTTATTTTAATGAAATTAGAAAATAAGTAGATAGAGTAACCAATCAATACTACAGAAATCTTTTTGACATCTCCATTATGAAATAGTTGAAACGGAATTTCTAATATCTTTCCTACAAGATACCCCAAACCAAATGATATCACCAACTCCAATAAAAGAATTATCAAAAATGTTAAATCTATTTCATTACCATTAACTAAGGTTTTTGCAACCGAAAAAACAACAGCAAAAAGAATGATTACCATTACGTCTTTTACAACGGTTACACCCATAACTGTTTTTGTAAATGGACCATTAGCACGCATTTCATTGATTACGGCTATAGCCGAAGATGGAGATCGTGCAACGAAAATAGTACCAAATAAAATTGAAATAGCAAACCTTGTTGAATTCTCCAAATCAACCATAAAAGGTATTTTATCAGCAATAAAATATACAGTTACACTTGTAAGAACAAAAGTGATGACTAATTGCCCAATTGTCATCCATTTTATACTGTTTAATCTACTACGCAAATCATCTAAATACAATTCTGCACCAGCAGAAAAAGCTATAATAGCAAGAGCAATTTCATTTAAAAAGTTAAGTTTTTTTATTGCTTCAGGTGGGATAAAATTTAAAAGAGACGATCCTGCAATAATTCCGGTAATAATAAAACCTGTAATTAAAGGAAATTTTATCTTTTGAAAAACTTTGGCGATTTGATTTGATGCAATTGCAACAATCAAAAATCCAGATAAAAAAATCACTAATGTTTTTACGTCCAAAGTTTGGTGTTTAAAATTTTTCTAAAGATAACAAAAGGAAGGAGACTACAAAATCTATAAATCTAATTTAAAAGTTTTTCTCAAGACAGATAGACTAGGATTCTTTTCTCTTAATTTATCATATTTTTCCTGAGTTGTATAAGCAATTTTATTGGTTTCTTCTTCGTTGATTGTTACTTCGAAATCAATACTGTAGTTGTTTAATTTTTCTCTGATTACTTTCAGTACCTTGGGCTTGAATTTATTTAATTCAGTTTCCATCAATTTATTTGAAAAGGTAACACAAAGCTTATTGTTTTTTACTTTTGGTCTGTCGGCATTAAGGATTGAAGCGATAATCTTTTCTCCTTTTTTGTGTAATCCCTCTATATAATTATCCCAAATGGAATAAAATTTTTCGTGTGTAAAAGGATCACTAGGGAGATTTTCAGGATTTATTACTTTTGTTTGTTTAGCATTTGCAATCTCAGCATCTTTTTCTTTCTGTTTTTGTAAGCCAGTAATACTTAAAGCAGAATTTCCTGGACTTCTTCTTTTATTTTGTAGAATTGGTTTTGAAATTTTTTGTTTTTCTTCAGGTTTCTTATTAGAAGAATAGGGGCTTTGTTTTTCTGAAACTTTTATTTCTACCCTATGTGTTGTATTGGTAATTTTTTCTTTTTTTGGTATGTCTAATTTCTCTGCTACAGCGAAAGTAGCAAAATGTGAAGCTGGAATTATGAAGCGGTCAGATTTTTTTTTTTATTGTCGAATGTAATCGAAGCAATTTGCATTAAAGCAAGTTCAACCAATAATCTTTGGTTTTTACTGCTTTTATATTTTAGATCACAATCGTTTGCCAAATCTATAGATTGCATCAAAAATCTTAAATCAGATTTTTGAGCCTGTTCTAAATATTGTTTTTTTGCAGCATCGCCAACTTCTAAAAGTGCAACAGTTGTAGAATCTTTCGCCACTAATAAATCTCTAAAATGTGAAGCCAAACCACTAATAAAATGATGTCCGTCAAAACCTTTATTTAGGACTTCATTAAATTCTAACAAAACTTCTGGTATTTTATTTTCAATTAAGAGATTTGTCGTATTAAAATAAACATCATAATCTAGAACATTTAAGTTTTCTGCAACAGCTTGTCTAGTCAATTCTTCTCCTGAAAAACTCACAACTCTATCGAAAATTGAAAGGGCATCACGAAGAGCACCATCGGCTTTTTGAGCAATGATATGTAACGCATCATCATCAGCATTAACACCTTCTTCTTTAGCAATTTTGTGTAGGTATTTTTTAATATCAGCAACTCCAATTCGTTTAAAATCAAATATCTGACAACGGGAAAGAATGGTTGGTATAATTTTATGTTTTTCAGTAGTTGCTAAAATAAAAATAGCATGAGCAGGTGGTTCTTCTAGAGTTTTTAAAAAGGCATTAAATGCAGATTGTGATAGCATGTGAACCTCATCAATAATATAAACCTTGTAATTACCAGTTTGAGGTGGAATTCTCACTTGATCTGTCAAATTTCTAATGTCATCAACAGAGTTATTGGAAGCTGCGTCTAACTCAAAAATATTAAAAGCAAAATCTTCATCTTCAGCAATATTTTCACTTCCATCTTGATTAATTTTTTTGGCAAGTATTCTGGCGCAGGTGGTTTTTCCTACACCTCTAGGACCTGTAAAAAGTAATGCCTGAGCTAAATGGTCACTTTTTATGGCATTTTCCAAAGTATTGGTAATGGCTTGTTGGCCAACCACATCAGCAAAAACTTGCGGGCGGTACTTTCGAGCTGATACTATAAAATGTTCCATTATTAATTTAATTTGATGCCAAAATTACACAATTTTTTTATTGAAAATATAAAAATATTATGAAATAACTTTATGTAAAGAGTCTCTACTTCCATTCTTTATTATTGAATCTTTTAGAAAAAGAACTTATAATAAAAGTGATAAATAAAATGCTACTTTTTAGTAGAATTAACTATAAATTTTATCGTATAGATGTTTGTATTTTTTAATTATTTCTGTCCTTTTAGGTTTGAAAGTAGGGGTAAGGAGTTCATTGTCAACACTCCATTCTTCTGGGGTAAGTTCAATTCGTTTAATGGTCTCCCATTTACCAAATTTCTTATTTCCATTTTCAATTTCTTCCATAATCCTTTCTTTTACTCTATTATTTGAAGAAATTTCTTTTAAAGAATCACCTATATTCAAATTATGTCTCTTTGCCCATTCTTTTACAAAGGCAAAATTTGGTTGAACAATTCCTGCAGCCATTTTTTGTCCTTCACCAATAATTAGGATTTGTTCAATAAAACGTGATTGTTTCATTTCATTTTCTAATAATGCCGGAGATATATATTTTCCTCCTGAAGTTTTAAATATTTCTTTTTTTCTTCCAGTAATTTTTAAGAATCCTTCTGCATCAACTTCTCCTTTATCTCCTGTATGGAAATAATCACCTGTCATTACTTCCGCAGTTTTTTCAGGGTCTTTATAATACCCCATCATTACATTAGGCCCTTTAATTAAGATTTCACCATCTTCAGCTATTTTAACTTCTACATTATCAATTGCAGTACCAACTGTTCCAACTTTAAAAAGTTTATCCTTATACATATTTACCGATACAACCGGAGAAGTTTCGGTTAAACCGTATCCTTCCATAATTTGCATACCAGCAGCAGTAAATACTCTTGTTAATCTAGGTTGTAAAGCAGCACTACCAGAAACCATAGTACTTAAATTTCCACCAAGGGCTTCACGCCATTTACTAAAAATTAATTTATTGGCAAGAGCCAATTTTTTCTCATACCACCAACCATTAGCTCCGTAAGGTTTATACTCTAAAGCTAGATCAACAGCCCAAAAGAAAAGATTCTTTTTAACACCTGTAAGATCTGCACCTTTAGCAATAATACTATCGTAAATCTTTTCTAATAATCTAGGAACCACACTCATAAAGTCTGGTTTAATTTCTTTTACATTATCTCCAATTTTTTCAATACTTTCAGCAAAATAAATTGTTAGTCCGCTATTAATATAAAGATAATGAAGCATTCTTTCAAAAATATGACAAACAGGTAAGAAACTTAAAACTGTGGTGTTAGTTCCATCTAAAGGTAATCTAGGTGTACTGTCAATAACATTTGAAACAATATTTTGGTGTGATAACATTACTCCTTTTGGTAAACCTGTAGTACCTGAAGTATAAATAATTGTAACAAGATCATCTGTTTTTACAGCATCTTTATATTTGTCAACTTCATTTTGATTGCTCTCATCTTTTCCTAATTCTACAATTTCTTCCCAGTTTTTACAACCTTTAATAGTATCGAAGCTATAAATTTCTTTTAATGAAGTAACTTCTTTTTTTATAGCATTTGCTTTTTCAAATATACCTTCATCCGAAATGAAACAGTGTGTTATTTCTGCATGGTTAAAAATATATTTATAATCATTTTTGCTAATTGTTGGATATATAGGAACACTAATTGCGCCTATTTGTGAAACTCCTAAGTCAACAATATTCCATTCTGTACGATTTGTTGTTGAAATAATTCCAATCTTATCACCAGGTTTTACACCTAAGCGTAATAAACCTCGGCTAATAGCCTTTCCTTTTTCTATAAATTCTTTAGAAGAAGTTGCAACCCATTTTCCGTTGTATTTGGTAACTAAAGCTTTTTCTAGGTTGTGATTTTTAAGTTGGAGATAGGCAAAATCGAAGATACGTTTTATTTCTGTTGACATATGTTGTATATTTTTCTTTGCAAAATAATTAATTTATAGGAATATTTAAAGCTATTTTATGATTTTATTGATAAATGATAAAAGAAATGTTTTTTTTAATCATAAAAAGATAAATATATTTTGTAAAAAAACACAACAAGTTACTACTACTTCATGCAATTGTATATCTTTGCAAATCCAAAAAATAAAAGTTTTATGAAGATATCATACAATTGGTTACAAGAGTTTTTGAAGATTGATTTAGATGCTGTAAAAGTTGGTGAAATTTTAACCGATTTAGGTTTGGAAGTAGAGGGGATTGAGACGTTTGAAACTATAAAAGGAAGTTTGAAAGGTATTGTTGTTGGTGAGGTTTTAACTTGCGAGCAGCATCCAAATGCTGATAGATTAAAAGTTACTACTGTTGATCTTGGTGATGGTGATCCTATACAAATTGTTTGTGGTGCGCCTAATGTTGCTAAAGGACAAAAAGTGCCAGTAGCAACAATAGGAACAGTTTTGTATGCTGAAAATGGAGAAAGTTTTAAAATCAAAAAAGGTAAAATTCGTGGTGAAGTAAGTAACGGAATGATTTGTGCTGAGGATGAGTTAGGTTTAGGAAACAGTCATGATGGCATTATGGTTTTAGATGAAGATGCAAAATCTGGTACTGCTGCTGCTGAAATATTTGAAATAAAAACCGATAAAGTTTTTGAAATTGGATTAACACCAAATCGTGCTGATGGCATGAGTCACTTAGGTGTTGCTCGTGATCTTCGTGCTGGACTATTACAACAAGAAAATATTAAAAAGGAATTATTTACTCCATCGGTGAGTGATTTTCATGTTGATGAGCGTACATTTAAAATAAATATTGAGGTTGAAGATAACAAATTAGTGCCTCGTTATGCCGGTATTACAATTAGTGATTTGAAAGTTGAAGAATCACCAAAATGGTTACAAGAACGTTTGCAGGCTATAGGCTTAAAACCCATTAATAATATCGTAGATATAACTAATTTTATTTTGCATGGTTTAGGACAACCACTTCATGCTTTTGATGCCAGTCAAATTAGAGGAAATAAAATTGTAGTAAAAACATTGCCAGGCGGTACTAAATTTAAAACACTTGATGAAGTAGAACGAGAATTACATGAAGATGATATAATGATCTGTGATGGTGAAGATAATCCTTTATGTATTGCAGGAGTTTTTGGTGGATTAACCTCTGGAGTTACCAATAAAACAACTTCTATATTTTTAGAAAGTGCATATTTTAATCCAGTTTCTGTTCGTAAAACGGCAAAACGACATGCACTAAATACCGATGCTTCTTTTAGATTTGAAAGGGGAATTAATCCTGATACTGTTGCTTATGCATTAAAACGTGCAGCAATATGGATTAAAGAAATTGCTGGAGGAAAAATTGTTTCTGATTTAACAGATATATATCCAGAAAAGATTGAAGATTTTCAAGTCCATATCTCTTATGATAAGGTATATAGGTTAATAGGTGAAGAAATTCCTACCGAAACTATTAAAAATATTTTGGCTTCTTTAGAGATAAAAATTAACAACCAAACTGCTTCAGGTTTAGGTTTGACAATTCCTTCTTACCGTGTTGATGTTACTCGTGAAGCTGATATTGTTGAAGAAATTTTACGAGTTTATGGATATAATAATATTCATACTTCTGCAAAATTAAATACATCAATATCTTTTTCAGATAAAGTTACCAATGAAAAAGTAGAAAATATTATTTCTAATATTTTAACTGCCCAAGGTTTTAATGAAGCAATGGCAAATTCTTTGACAAAACCTGAATATGTTGCTCTTTCTGAATCATTAAATAAAGATTACAACGTTACAATGCTAAATGCATTGAGTAGTGATCTTGAAGTGATGCGCCAATCTTTATTATTTGGAGGACTGGAATCAGTAGTTTATAATATTAATCGAAAAAATAATGAAGTTAAATTATTTGAATTTGGTAAAACATATCACAAATTTGAAAGTGGTTATTCCGAAGCAAAACATTTAGCTTTGGTTGTTAGTGGAAAAAGAACTCAAGATATTTGGAATGTAGAAAATAGAGTTTCCGATTTCTTTTTTGTAAAAGGAATTATTACAATTTTGCTGTCTAGATTGGGATTTGAAAAATTAAAATCTTCAGTAACTAAAAATGATATTTTTACCGAAGCAATTACTTTAAGTTTAGGGAAGATAAAGTTAGTTGAATTTGGGACAGTAAGACAGGATATATTAAAGGAATTTGGGATTAAACAAGAAGTAATTTTTGCTGATTTTAACTGGGATAATGTTTTGGAAAATACAGGTAAAAAGGATGTAAAAGTAAAAGCTTTACCAAAATATCCTGAAGTAAAACGAGATTTAGCACTACTATTAGATGATGAGGTTAAGTTTAGCGAGTTGTATAACGCTGCTTTTCAAAGTGAAAAATTATTATTAAAAAATGTAGATCTTTTTGATGTTTATACAGGAGATAAGTTACCAAAAGGTAAAAAATCTTACGCACTAAGTTTTGTTTTACAAGATAAAAATAAGACTTTAAACGATAAACAAATTGATAAGATTATGAATAAGTTACAACAAACTTTTATCAAACAATTTAAGGCAGAATTGAGATAGCTTGGTTTAAGTATATAGAATAAGACAGTATAAAGGTGATTGTATTAACAGGTATAATCACCTTTTTAATTTTAATAAATTTGAATAAAATAACGGATTGTAAAAAGTTAATTTATCTTTGTAAAAACTTTTACTATGTACAAATCTATCATCAGAAAAACCCTTTTTAAATTTGATCCAGAAGATGTGCATCACTTCACTTTTTCGATGTTAAAGAATCTTTTTAAACTTCCACTAACAGGAAATATTACAAGGTCTAAATTTAGAATTGAAAATAAAAAGTTAGAACGAAATCTATTTGGTTTAACTTTTAAAAACCCTGTAGGATTGGCTGCTGGTTTTGATAAAAATGCTGTACTTTTTGATGAATTTAAAAATTATGGATTTGGCTTTGTAGAGGTTGGTACAGTTACTCCAAAACCACAATCTGGAAATCCAAAAAAACGTTTGTTTAGATTAATTGAAGATGAAGCAATTATTAACCGAATGGGTTTTAACAATGATGGTGTAAAAATTATAGCAGAAAGATTGCGTAAAAGAAAAACTGATATTATTATAGGTGGGAATATTGGTAAAAATAAAGTAACTCCAAATGAAAATGCTGTTGATGATTATTTGATTTGTTTTCATGAATTATTTGATGTAGTTGATTATTTTGTTGTGAATGTTAGTTCTCCAAATACACCAAATTTACGTGAACTTCAAGATAAAAAACCACTAACAGAACTACTGCAAACCTTACAAGATGAAAATAATAAAAAAGAAAGTTCGAAACCAATTTTGTTAAAAATTGCTCCAGATTTAACAGATAATCAGCTTTTGGATATTATCGATATCATTAAAATTACTAAAATTGCAGGAATAATTGCAACGAATACTACTATTTCAAGAGAGAATTTAAAATCAGATAAAAAAGTAGAAACAGGTGGTTTAAGTGGTAAGCCAGTAAAAGAAAGATCAACAGAAGTTATTAGGTTTTTAGCTGAAAAATCAAATAAAGCGTTTCCTATTATTGGGGTAGGAGGTATTCATTCTGCTGAAGATGCCATAGAAAAATTAGAAGCTGGAGCTGATCTTATTCAAATTTTTACAGGATTTATCTATGAGGGTCCTGAATTGGTTAAAAGAATTAACAAGGCTTTATTATAATAATATTTTGTTTACCTTTAAAAATAATTAATAAACAAAAATTGATATGAAATTTCCCCTCTATTTCATACTTATTATCTTTGGTTTTTATTCTTGCTCTCATAAGCAAGATCTACAAAAAAAAATAATTCCAATAAAGGATATTAACACTAATTTTGCTTTAAATTTTGGTGAAAATTATCAAAATACAAGTCAGAATAATTCAAAAATATTAGACACCTTTTATAATAATAATTCTTTAAAGCCTATATGGCTGAATGATTCTTTATTATTAAACAATAATGGGCGTGAATTTGTGAGTATTCTTTCAAATGCAATGTATTATGGTTTGAATCCTAAAAATTATTCGCAAGAAGAAATTGAAGAGTTAAAACAAAATTTAGAGCAATCAGATAAACTTGACGAAAGAATACAAAAAGCAGTTTCTTTAGAAAAAATTCTAACTGAAAATTATTTTATTTTCGGGAAGCATCTGAATTATGGTGTGATTGAAAATGTTGATTCACTTACAACACTTCAGCGAAGGCAGTTTACAATTGATTTGCCAAAATATTTAGAAAAGTCATATCAGAATGATAGCGTAATTCCTTATTTAATGGATTTACAACCAAGTAGTATTTATTATAGAAACTTACAAAAAGGTTTAGCTAATTATTTGAAAAACATATCTTTATCAAAAGATAAAATTTATGTAGAGAATTATAAAGCCGATTCGGTTAAGACCTATAAACAGGCAAAAAAGGCACTGATTTTATACGAATATATTCTAGAGAATTCAGATGACACCTTATTTATTAACGGACTTAAGAAATTTCAAATTAATCATGGTTTAAAAGGAGATGGTGTGATTGGTAAAAATACAGCAAAAGCTTTATCAAAAAGTTCGTATGAATATTACCAACAAGCTGCGGTTTCTTTAGAACGTTGGAGGTGGAAACAAAACTGGAAAGAAAATTATATTTATGTGAATATTCCATCCTATAAGTTAAGGTTATTCCTTGGAGATACTTTGCAAGAAATGCATAATGTAGTTGTGGGAAATTTAAAGAATAAAACTCCTGAAGTTTACAGTAAACTGAGTTATTTGGTTGCTTATCCTTTTTGGCATGTTCCCAGAAGTATATCCGTTAAGGAGATTTTAGTGAAAGCAAAAAGTGATTCAACTTATATTGAAAGGAATAATTATGAGATATTTTCTAAAAGAATGGATTCGGTTTCAACTAAAAGTATAAGATGGGATACGATAAATAATAATAATTTTAATTTTTATATACGTCAGAAAGGCGGCTCTTCTAATGCCTTAGGCTTGGTGAAATTTATTTTTGCAAATAAATATTCAATTTATCTACATGATACACCAACTAAATACCACTTTTACCGCGAACTTCGGGCATATAGTCACGGTTGTGTAAGAGTTCAAGATGCTATGGGTCTTGCCGATTATATTTTACGATATGATGAAAATACAAATACTATTGATAGTGTACATGCTTATGTAGAAAAAAGAAAAGAAAAGAAGATAATGCTAAGTAAAAAAGTGCCTGTATATATTCAATATATTACTTGCGAAGGAGATAAAGATAATAGAATTATCTTTTATCCAGATGTTTACAATAAAGATAAGAAAGTAATTAGTAAATTATTTAAAGAGTAAGATAGGGTATTTATCTTATTATTATAATAGTCGAACCTACCTTTTTTAAGCGTTTTTAATATTCAAACTTCAAAATTGCTAGTGTAAAAGGCAGGTTCTTTTAAACCTATTATGCAATATTTTTATCTTAAGATTTATTCAATTGGAAAATCAAAATAGTATCAGGGTATGGTTCATCTTTTAAAGTGAAATGCCACCATTCTTTTTCGTAACTTTTAAATCCTTCCTTTTCCATTCTACGCTTTAAAAGTAAGCGTAAAGCACGTTGGTTTTTTGTAATGAATTGATGATCTGTATGTGATTTTTCATCAAATAGGTCATAATCACTACCCATGTTTAATATTTTGCCAGTTGTTAAAGAAACAATAGTTAGATCAATTGTACTTCCTCTACTATGTCCAGATTTTTCAGCAATATAACCTAACTCAAATAAATCTTTTTTATCAATATTTGGATAATATTTTTCTTTCATTAAAGTATCTTCTTCATTTTTTGCCCACTGTACAAAATCATTTACAGCGCGTTGTGGTCGATATGCATCATAGATCATTAAACCAAAACCTAGTCTACTTAATCCATCATGAACTCTTTTTAGAGCTTCTCCGGCTTCCTTAGTAAGGATTAGTCTTGGCATTGAATAGCCATTAACGGGTCTTCCAATAAAATTATTGGAACCGTAATATCGCATATCAGAACGAAGATCTGGAATTAGTTCTTTTAGATAAACAAAGCTTTCGCGCAATGGCGGTTTGTCGCTATCATTTAACTTCGTAGTGAAGCTTACAAGGGTTAAAACTATTGCTAGTTTTATAAATACATTAATCTTCATAGCTGTTGTTAAAGTAATCTACAAAACGCAATTTTTAATGGTTTAGTATAAAATTTCTATTTTTTTTGATTCCGTAACTCGTTAAATTTCAATTTATATAATAAGATGTACTATAATTGAACTTTAGGTTCAATAACTTTGAGTTAATTCCATAAGTCTGGATTTGCTTATACCCTTTCCAAGAATTGAAAAACCTTATTAAGAATATTTTGATGATATTAGATAGATGAATGGTTTACTCAAGGTTTTGCTAATATCCTTCCAGAGAACATAAAAACTTTGACTGACATTTCAAAAGATTAATATTCATCTAAAAAAAATATTCACTTTTATCTGCAAGAAGTTCTTCCTATTTCGGTCTTCCAACTTCAATCTTATTCCATATCTTTGCAAACACAAATACTTAATTCAATTCCATTGAAAGACACTCAAAATAATTCAAATAATTATACCGAAAAACGTTTACACAGAACTCTGGTTTTTGCGGTAATCAATGCATTAGATAAAATTTATAACGAAGGTGAATATGCTGATAAAGTGGTTCAAAAAACCTTAAAAATTGATAAACGTTGGGGCGTTAGAGATAGAAAATTTATTGCTGAAACTATTTACGAAATGGTTCGCTATAAACGCCTTTATAATGAAATTACAGGTACAAAAGATCACTATACAAGAGATAATTTATGGAAAAATTTTACTGCTTGGGCAATTTTAAAAGGTTATAATTTACCCGAGTGGAAACAATTTGAAGGAGTTCCAACAAGAAGAATAAAAGGTAAATTTGACGAGCTTATAAAAATTAGAAAATACAGAGAATCTATACCTGATTGGATGGATGAAGTTGCATCTAATGAGCTAGGTGATGCAGAATGGGAAAAAGAAATTCACGAATTAAATAAACAAGCAAGGGTTATTTTAAGGGTAAATACCTTAAAAACAAATAAACTTCTTTTACAAAAAGCTTTGGCTGATGAAGATGTAGAAACCGAATTTTTAAAAAATCAACCAGATGCTTTAGTTTTGACTGTACGCAAGAATGTATTTATAACAGATGCCTTTAAAAAAGGTTTTTTTGAAGTACAAGATGCTTCATCACAATTAGTTGCTCCATTTTTAGATGTTAAACCCGGACAAAGAGTAATCGACACTTGCGCCGGTGCAGGAGGTAAAACTCTTCACCTTGCCTCTTTAATGCAAAATAAAGGTCAGATAATTGCTTTGGACATTTATGCACATAAATTAAAGGAACTTAAAAAAAGAGCTAAAAGAGATGGTGCTCATAATATTGATATCCGACCAATTGAAAGCACAAAGATCACCAAAAAGCTAAAAAATACTGCCGATAGAGTTTTGATCGATGCTCCTTGTAGCGGATTGGGAGTTATCAAGAGAAATCCTGATTCT
>DAOUQH010000100.1 GCA_030625645.1 Flavobacteriia bacterium
CAGAGAAAAAATAAGATTCATCTTTTGAAAGTGAATCGGAAGTTCGCATACTTGTGATTAATTTTATTGGAGAATATTCAAATTTATCAGCACAAACCGGAAGTCCAATATTTGCCATTACACTACTTAAAGAAACCGTACGTAAAAACGTACTTTTTCCTGCCATATTTGCCCCAGTAATAATATAAAAATCTTTAGAATTAATATAAAAATTATTATCGATTCTTTGTTTTTTATCAATTAAAGGATGTCCCAGATTATTTGATTTGATGACTAATTTGTTATCATTTATTTCTGGAAAAACATGGTTTGGATGATTAAAAGCATAATTTGCCAAAGTATTTTGTGCATCAAAAAAGGCAATAACATCAAACCAATCTTCCACTTTATTATGATAGGTTTTTATCCATTTTTCAATTTTGTAACTCTGAGTAAGATCCCATAAGAATAATCCATTTCCTATCACTCCAAAAAGCTCATTATTACGCTGATCTAGAGCATCTAAAGCTTTTGAAAATTGTTTAAAAATTAAGGATGCTTTGCTATTTTTAAATTGAATATTATCTTGTCTTTTTAGTAAAATACTGGACTTAAAACTCTTATTTTCAATCATATCAAGTAGCTTATGATATTGTTTAAAACTACTTTTTGCTAAACTTGAATTTTCATAAAGGGCGCTTATTTTTTTAAAATATACCATTGTTATAGTTAAACCGACAAAAAACCATATAACAAGTAATGAAAACGGAATGATTCTAAAAATTATTAATGCAAGTAATCCCCATGTTATTATTGTAAATACCCTTGGTAGGATTGAAAATATTTTAGGTATAAAAAACGAATAATTATTTAACCAGTTTATAATTGATTTTGAATCGGTATCTACTTTTATCATTTTTGCTGTAGCCAAAAAATTTTGTCGCCATTCAGGATTTTTAGCTAACTCTTTGATTGAAATTTGCTTTTCTACAATATTGGAAAAAGAATTATTGGTTAATGATTTTTCTAATTTATTTTTCCCAGATAATATTGCTGTTCGATTAAGATATTGAAAAAAGGAACCAAGACCGAACAGATCAATATCATAGCTGTAAAAATGATCGGGATCAATATATTCTTTTCCGGTTTCTAAGTGAGAATAATCTCCATTTAAAACCTCAATTTCGATTTGATTTATCTCGACAAGATTCTTGATTCTTTTATGCTCATAATCCAATTTTTGATGACGAATAATTAGGTAAACAAACAAGCTTAAACCAATGATTAAAATGGGAGTTACTAAAGAATAGTTACCAAAGAAAAAATATAATCCATAGGCAGTAAGTAAAAAAATAGATAATCTTAAAATACTTGAAACATATAATTGCTTTTTTAGCTTTTCAGCTTTTTGCTGAAATTTTTCTTTTTCGGAAATATAAAAATCTAGGGGATTTTGCATGGCTTTTTTTTGATTCTCACATGAGAATTTTCAAATCAATTTGTGAGTAAATATCTAATAATTTTCAGTTCCTCTTGTCAAGCTAAATACTTTTAAATTGGGATGTTTATCTTTTAAATCTTTTGTTGCTACATAGCTTAAAATCCCTTTTTTGCAAACAATGATATATTCATTATCTAAATCAACTTTAAAACCATCAACTTTAAATTTTGAAAGTGGAATTTTTTTAGATATTTCAAAAGGGAGTTTAATATTTAAGTCTTCGGCAACCGAAATAATTTGTAAGCTTTTATTGTTAATTTTCTGTTTTAAGTCTTTGGCAGATATCAATATATTTTTATCTTGAATTTCACAATTTGCATCTAAATAATCTTCATTTTTAAATGTTTTTAAAATACCCCGTTTACCAATATTATCACAAGCTAAGTCAACCTTTAATTTCATTTTAAGCTGTGAATTATCCAAGCTATTATAAATTAAAATCTGATTTTTAAGTAATTCACCAACTCCAGAAATAACTTTTATAACTTCATTTGCTTGCATCAAACCGATGATTCCAACAATAGGATTCAAAGTGCCAACTTCAGAGCAATTCGGAACTGCTTCTTCGGGCATTTTTGGAAAAGCACTTCTTAAATTTGCAGAATTAAGTAATCCGTCAGGAACATTAAAAGTAGCCACATAACCATCGTGTTTATATAAAGATCCATATACAAAAATATGATCAGTCATTACACAATAATCATTTAATAAATATTTAGTTGGCAGGCTATCTGTACAATCTACAACCACATCAAAATCATCAATTTCAGTAAAAATATTTGCTTTTGTAATTGCTTCAGTATAAGTGCTAATATTTACAAAGGGGGAAATAGATTTTATATGATTTGCCAAAACTTCGGCTTTTAATTTTCCAATATCATTGGTTTTGTAGAACACCTGTCGGTGTAAATTACTAATATCTACTACGTCAAAATCAATTAATTTAATATTTCCTATGCCGCTTGCTGCCAAATAAACCGCTGCAACACAACCTAAACCTCCACAACCTACAATAGCAATTTCAGCAGTTTGTAATTTTTCTTGCCCTTCTTCACCAAAACCATCTAGAGTAGTTTGACGTTTATAAAAATCATTTTTGGTAAATTTTTCCATTAGCTTACCAATTTAGTCGTACATTTTTTTGTAATAATCCTGATAAGTCCCCGAAGTAACATTTTTTAGCCAGTCTTCATTTTCGAGATACCAATCCAAAGTTTTTGATAAACCTTCTTCAAAAGTTACACTCGGTTTCCAGCCTAATTCTTTGTTTAATTTATTAGCATCTATAGCATAGCGACGATCATGACCGGCACGATCTTTAACATAAGTAATCAATTTAGCCGAAGTACCTTCTTCTCTTTCTAATTTCTTGTCCATTTGTTTGCAAAGCAAGTGAATTAGATCAAGATTTGTCCATTCATTAAATCCGCCGATATTATAAGTGTCGGTATTTTTTCCTTTGTGAAAAATTTCGTCAATGGCAATTGCATGATCTTCTACAAAAAGCCAATCGCGAGTATATTGTCCGTCGCCGTAAACGGGAAGTGATTTGTTATTTTTTATATTATTAATAAATAATGGAATTAATTTTTCAGGAAATTGATTTGCACCATAATTATTTGAGCAATTACTGATTACAAATGGAATTCCGTAAGTGTTTCCATACGCTCTTACTAAATGATCTGAAGCTGCTTTTGAAGCTGCATAAGGCGATTGAGGATCATACGAAGTTGTTTCGGTAAACAAACCTATCTTACCTAATGAACCATAAACCTCATCTGTAGAAACATGGTAAAATAATTTATTTTCTAAATTATCTTTCCAAATATCACGAAAAGCATTTAGCAGATTTGCTGTTCCTAAAACATTGGTTTCTATAAAATCATTTGGATGTGTGATAGATCTATCCACATGGCTTTCGGCAGCAAGATGAATTACTGCATCAAATTTATATTTTTGAAATAAAGCATTGATAAAATCAATATCTTTAATATCTCCTTTTATAAATGTATAATTAGACTTATCTTCTATATCTTTAATATTTTCCATATTTCCTGCATAGGTTAGGGCATCGAGATTAAAGATGTGATAATCTGGGTATTTATTTATAAATAATCTTACAACATGCGAACCTATAAAACCAGCTCCACCAGTAATTAGTATTTTTTTATCCATTTTAATTTGTTTTAATAAATTCTAAAATAGTTTTTACAATAATATCTTGTTGTTCTTTTTCAAGTTCGGTATGAATTGGCAAAGAAATAACGGTTTCAACTAGTTCATTTGTGATTTTAAAATTTTCTTCTTTATAGCGAGAATCCGCATAAGCTTTTTGTAAATGTAATGGAACAGGATAATAAATTGCATTAGGAATTCCCTTTTCAAGCAGATATTTATTTAAAGCATTTCGGTCAACATTTTTAAGTTTTAAAGTATATTGATGAAAAACATGTGTTGTAAAATCACTTGTAACCGGACTCGTAATTTGATCACATTCGGCGAAAGCCTCATTATAATAATTTGCAGCCTCTAATCTTGCTTTACAGTAATCATCAAGATAAGGTAATTTGATTCGTAAAACAGCGGCTTGCATACTATCTAGTCTTGAATTAACTCCAATAACGTCGTGATAGTATCTTTTGTACATTCCGTGATTTACCATTCCACGAATAACATGTGCTAAATCATCATCATTAGTAAAAATTGCTCCACCATCACCATAGCAACCCAAATTTTTGGAAGGAAAGAATGAAGTTGTACCAACATTACCAATGGTTCCAGCTTTTTTTACAGTTCCGTCACTAAAAGTATAATCGGCTCCAATTGCCTGAGCAGTATCTTCAATAACATAAAGATTATGTTCTTTGGCAACTTTTAAAATGGCTTCCATATTGGCACACTGACCAAATAAATGTACAGGAACAATTGCTTTGGTTTTAGGTGTTATTACTTTCTTTAAAGCTTCGATATCCATGTTAAATGTATCTTTTTCAACATCTACCAAAATAGGAGTAAGTTTTAGTATTGCGATAACTTCAACAGTTGCAGCAAAGGTAAAATCGGCTGTAATTATCTCATCTCCTTGTTCTAAACCTAAACCCATCATAGCGATCTGCAAAGCATCTGTACCGTTTCCACAAGGAATTACATGTTTTACCTGAAGATATTCTTCTAGTTCTTTCTGAAAACTTTTTACTTCGGGGCCATTAATAAATGCAGAAGAACGAATTACATCTATGACTTTTTTATCAATTTGCGGTTGTATCTTTTCGTATTGACTATGCAAGTCAACCATTTGAATTTTTTTCATAATCTTTTTCAAATTTGCGAGTAGTTTGAGAGCAAAAATACAAATTAGGCTTTTTAAATAGTCTTTTTTCCTTAAAGAATTTATTTGCTTAATATTAGTAAAAGAAATAAATTTTCAAGTGACTATAATACTAAATTAAAACTACAGTCGTTTATTAGAATATAATTCTCTTTTTTTGAATTATCAATATTGAAAAAAATTGTAAAATACAAATTGCTATATATGAGAAAAACAACATTTGATGCTATTAAAATTTATTCCTTAGAACTAAAAATTTTCCTTTTGGAACTTGAGAATAACTTATTGAAGTTAAATATTAATAAAGCGGGGGTCGAAAAATGACCCCTTTTTTTATGACCAAATTCTTCTTCTTAAAACATACTGATTATAATAAAAGGTGTTTCTTTTTTTGAGAATTAACTCATCTCATGAATATCATTTTAGAAGAATTTGTTGATTTTTGAAACCTTGAGCCAAAATAGTCAGGGTTTCACTTTTAGTTAAACTCTGACTATATTTTAAAAATATTTTATTTAAACGCAGCAATTCCTGTAATATCCATTCCTGTAATAAGTAAATGAATATCGTGGGTTCCTTCATATGTAATAACAGATTCTAGATTCATCATGTGGCGCATGATAGAATAATCGCCTGTAATTCCCATAGCACCTAGAATTTGTCTCGCCTCTCTAGCAATATTTAATGCCATTTCTACATTATTTCGTTTTGCCATAGAAATTTGAGCAGAAGTTGCTCTATCCTCATTACGTAAAGCACCCAAACGCCAGGTTAAAAATTGTGCTTTGGTTATTTCGGTAATCATTTCAGCCAATTTTTTTTGTTGTAATTGAAAAGAAGCGATTGGTTTTCCAAATTGAATTCTTTCTTTAGAATAGCGTAAAGCAGTATCATAACAATCCATTGCGGCACCAATTGCACCCCAGGCAATTCCATATCGAGCAGAATCTAAACACAACAAAGGTGCTCCTAATCCGCTTTTGTTTGGGAGAAGATTTTCTTTAGGAATCTTAACATTATCAAATATTAACTCGCCGGTAGCCGATGCTCTTAACGACCATTTGTTATATGTTTCAGGAGTTGAAAAACCCTCCATACCACGTTCAACAATTAAACCATGAATTCTTCCTTCCTCATTTTTTGCCCAAACAACAGCAATATCAGCAAAAGGAGAATTTGATATCCATAATTTTGCTCCGTTAAGTAAATAATGGTCTCCCATATCTTTAAATTTGGTTTCCATTCCACCTGGATTTGAACCATGATTTGGTTCGGTTAAACCGAAACACCCCATAAATTCACCTGAAGCTAATTTTGGTAAATATTTTTGCTTTTGTTCTTCAGAGCCAAATTTCCAAATAGGATACATTACTAAAGAAGATTGCACAGATGCTGTAGATCGTACTCCAGAATCTCCTCTTTCGATTTCTTGCATAATTAAACCATACGACATTTGGTCTAATCCTGCCCCTCCATATTCTTCAGGAATATATGGTCCGAATGCACCAATATTGGCTAATCCATTAATTATTTGAGTAGGAAATTCAGCCTTTTGAGCTGCATCCTCGATAATTGGACTAACTTCACGTTTTACCCATTCGCGTGCAGCATCACGAACTAGTTTGTGCTCATCGCTAAGTAATTCATCTAATTGATAATAATCGGGTGCTTGGAACAAATCTTGAGCCATAATTTTATTATTAAAATAATTTATAGCAAATTTACAATTATTAGTCTGATAAAAAACAAATGCCTTTTTAGTTTAAAAAAAGGCTAAATGGCGAGGATTATGTGGTTTTTATATACTTTTGAAGTTTTCTAAGTAGATGAATTTATTAATTAAATAGGATACATTTATTTTAATTACCTAATTTTGCATTAATGCGAAACACGTTTAAAAAGGAAGAAAAACTCAAAAGCAGGAATTTAATTTCTGATTTATTTACTTCAGGAAAGTCATTATCTGCTTATCCATTAAAGCTAATCTATCTACAAAAAGAGCATGATTCACCTTTTATGATACAAGCTGGTGTTACAGTTACTAAAAGAAATTTTAAAAAAGCTGTTGATCGCAACAGGATTAAAAGACTTATGAGAGAAGCTTATAGGTTAAATAAACACTTAATTTATGAATCTGAATATACTAAAAAACACATATTTATGTTTATATATACAGGAAATCATGAAGAAAAACTTGAAGTAATAGACAAGAAAATGAAGAAAATATTTCGTGATTTTTTAAAAAAATATTAACGACAATTATTGATTAATGATGAAGAGATTAAAAAAGATATTAATTCCTATAATTTTAACGAGTGTTATACTTGTTTTCTTTGCTTTTAAGAAGGATTATTTTGAAGTTGCCAAGCAAATTGAAATTTACACAAGTTTATTTAAGGAGTTAAATATGTATTATATTGATGATACAAATCCTGCAGAACTTACCGATAAAGCTTTAAAGAACATGTTAGAGGATCTTGACCCTTACACTAAATTTTATGATGAACAAGGAGTTGAGGATGCAAAAATAAAATCTTCGGGTGAATATAGTGGTATTGGTGCCTTGATAAAAGAATTAGATAAAAAACTAAAAATTGTTGAAATTTATGAAGGTTTACCTGCTGATAAAGCAGGATTAAAAGTGGGTGATGAAATTGTCAAAATTGATAATATTAAAATTAAAGATATGGAAGGACCCGTTGTGTCTTCTTTGATTAAAGGTGCAGAAGGATCGCAACTTAATCTTGAAATTTTACGCCAAAACAAAAAATTTAATTTTCAAATTAAACGTCAAAAAGTAGAAATAAATCCTGTACCACATTATCAAATGATCGATGATAAGATTGGATATATTTCGTTTATAAAATTTAATAAAAAAGCTTCAAAATCAATTAAACTAGCTTATAAAGATCTAAAATCACAAGGTATGCAAAAGCTGATTTTAGATATGAGAGGAAATCCAGGTGGTTTACTAAGCGAAGCCGTAAATGTTACAAATATTTTTATTCCAAAAAATGAAGTAGTTGTCACCACCAAGGCAAAACTTCAAAAGTGGAGTGAAACGTATAAAACAAAAAGCGAACCTATTGATCTTGAAATTCCATTAGTTGTTTTGATTAATAGTCGCTCTGCTTCAGCTTCAGAAATTGTTGCAGGTTCTTTGCAAGATTTAGATAGAGCTGTTATTGTTGGCGAAAGATCATTTGGGAAAGGT
>DAOUQH010000004.1 GCA_030625645.1 Flavobacteriia bacterium
AATTCAGTTTTCTTTTTATCAGTATTACAACTGATAAGTAATAAAAAACTTGCAACAAAAAGGAGAATTTGTTTCATAAAAGTTTAGTTTTAAGGTATAAATTAATTAAAATAAAAATATAAAAGCATGTAATCAAGTAGTTACAATAACTTATTATAAATATAATAAAAACGTAATATAAGTAGTCAATTTTTAAATAAAATTAACATTTGTTAATTTTATTTAAAAAAATAATAGTAAATAATTGTCGAAGTTTCAATAGGAGTTATTGATTTAAACAATGGTATTAATTTTTTATATAATCTTCAATATCTCTTAAATTTAACAAAGTATTAAATTCTTTATATCCTCTTTTATTTGCCCTATTTTTAATAGCTAATAAAAGCTCATTATTATTTTTTGGCTTTGAAATAATAGTATTTTTGAAAATGTTTTTAATTAGATTAAGCCAAGATAGTTGCTCTGAAGGTAATGTTAATATTTTATTGTTTAAGGTCATCGTTAATAAAATATAAAGATGTTAAATCTCAGGGCATGACCTAGATGATATAATCACCTAGATCCCGCTAGATACTGAAACAAGTTCAGCACAGGCAGCGGGATTAGCCTGCCACGCCGGCAGTCGGGTTCAACTAGCTATTTTGAATACACCTTATCGGCTTTTCAAAATAGAGTTTCACTAAAAAAACCCGATAGATAACTCAATATCAATCGGGATATTAATGAAAACTAAATTTATAATTATTAATTAATTACAAATTTATTGAATAAATAACATTTAAAATTTAACTATTGTTAAGTTTTATTTTTATTTACTCTTTTGATGATTCGAGAAAGGGAGACATTTGTAATACCTAGATAATTGGCAACGTGTTTATCATAGACTTTGTTTAAGAATTTGGGATTTATTTTTAGAAGATCTAAATAGCGTTCTTCGCTGGTCATGGTAATAAGACTTTCAATCCTATAACTTAACCTTACAACTGCTTCTTTTAAAATATTTAAGTACAATTGCATGATATTGGAATTATTTTTTGCCAAAATTTCAAAATCTTTGTAATTGAAGAGTAGAATATGGATGTTGCCTACAGCTTCAAAAGTATATCTTTGGGGTTCATCTGAAAATAATTTTCTAACATCTGCAACAAATATCCCTTCCGATCTGATTAAGATATTTTTTTCTATTCCCTCTTTATCAGTGATATAACCTCTAACTGTACCTTCTAAGATCAAAAAAGCTTTTTTTGAAGTATTCCCACTTTTTAAGATAATTTTTTTATTATCTACCTTTTTACAAGTAGTAATATTGAAAAAATCATCAATATCATCTTGGTTTAGATTTGGAAGTTTTTCTTTTAGAATATTATTAATTTCTTTTTCAGAGAGAATCATTACGGATAATTTTTAAAGCAAATATAAGGTTTAAAAAAATCCTGTAAAATTTAATTTTACAGGATTCAATATATTGTTTAAAATTTTTTATACAAGCATTGTAACCGGATTTTCAATAAAACCTTTTAATGTTTGTAAAAATAAAGCACCAGTTGCACCATCAACAGTTCTATGATCACAAGCTAAGGTTAATTTCATCGTATTACCAACTACAATATTATTGTTTTTAATAACTGGTTTTTGAACAATTGCTCCAACAGATAAAATTGCTGAATTTGGTTGATTTATGATGGAAGTAAAATCAGTAATTCCAAACATACCTAAGTTAGAAATAGTAAAAGTGCTCCCTTCCATTTCTTCAGGTGTAAGTTTTTTATTTCTTGCTCTACCTGCAAAATCTTTTACTTTAGAATTGATTTGTAAGAAGTTTTGCTCATTTGCAAATTCTAAAACTGGAACAAGCAAACCATCTTCTACAGCTACAGCAACACCTATATGCACATGATGATTTAATCGCATTCTATCATCAAACCATTGCGAATTTACTTGTGGATGTTGTTTTAATGCTAATGCAGTAGCTTTGATTACAATATCGTTAAAAGAGATTTTTGTATCGGGTTGAGAGTTAAATTGTTCTCTAAAAGAAATTGCATTATCCATAGCAAATTCTACATTCAAGTAATAATGTGGTGCTGTAAATTTTGATTCGCCTAAACGACGAGCAATTACTTTACGCATTTGAGAATTTGGTATTTCTTCATAGCTTTCTTGTCCTGACGGAACAAAAAGCATTGCTTCTGAAGCAACTGGAGTTGAAAAATTCTCAATATCTCGTTTAACAATCCTTCCAGCTTCTCCCGAACCATGAACCTGTTGTAGATTTATGCTTTTTTCAAGAGCTAATTTTCTAGCTAAAGGGGAAGCAATAATTCTTTCATTTGGGTTCTTTTTTGGAAATGCAGCAGGTATATTTTCAGAAACTTGCTCGGTAATAGGATTAACTACGTCTTTTGAATTTGTATTTTTTGGAGATTCTGCACTTGCTGTTTGTTTACTTAAATTTTCTACAATTGCAGATACATCTGTACCTTCTTTACCAATTATTGCCAAAATTGTATCCACTTTTGCCGAAGCACCTGCTTCTACACCAATGTATAATAAAGTTCCTTCATAAAAGGACTCAAATTCCATAGTAGCTTTATCAGTTTCAATCTCGGCTAAAATATCACCTTCAGATACTGTATCACCAACATTTTTAATCCAGCTGGCAACAGTACCTTCTGTCATTGTATCACTTAAGCGAGGCATGGTTATTATCTCAATACCTTCTGGAATAATAAACTCGGTAATTTTTTCTTCTTGTTTTGAATCAGATTTACTTTCTTCCACTTCGATAGATTGCTGATTTGATTCTTCGGAAGTATTTAAAAGTGCCGTAAAATCTTCATCTTCCTGACCTATAATTGCAATAACGGTATCCACTTTTGCAGTTTTACCTTCTTTCAATCCAATATGTAATAGAGTTCCTTCATGGAAAGATTCAAACTCCATTGTAGCTTTATCGGTTTCAATTTCGGCTAATATATCTCCTTCTTCAATTTTATCACCTACTTTCTTTAGCCATTTAGCGAGAACACCTTCTGTCATGGTGTCACTTAATCGGGGCATGGTTATAATCTCGGCCATATTTTTTGGTATTTATTATTCTTGTGTTTTGTTAAATCTAAAAACGAATAGAGTTTATATTATTTTTTGTCAGTAAAGGGATAATCATTTTGCTCATAAACCATATCATACAATTGTTCTTTTTGAGGATATGGTGATTCATCTGCAAATTTCTCACATTCCAAAACTCTTGCTTTTACATCGTCATTAATTGCTTGAATTTCTTCGTCGCTTAAATATTTCTTTTCTTTTATTACCTCTAAAACCTGAGAAATTGGATCAATCTTTCTATATTCTGCAACTTCTGCTTTGGTTCGGTATTTTTGAGCATCACTCATAGAATGCCCTCTATATCGGTAAGTTTTCATCTCTAAAAAGTAAGGTCCTTTTCCGCTTCTAGCGTGTTTAATTGCCTTATCCATTGCTTTTGCAACTGCAACAGGATCCATTCCATCAACTGCTTCACTAGGCATTTCATAAGCTAAACCTAGTTTCCAAATATCGGTATGATTAGCTGTTCTGGCAACCGAAGTTCCCATAGCATAACCATTATTTTCTACTATAAATACAACTGGCAATTCCCATGCCATTGCCATATTAAAGGTTTCGTGTAAAGAACCTTGACGTGCTGCACCATCACCAAAATAAGTAATTGTAACTGCTTTTCTGTCGAAATATTTATCCGCGAAAGCGATACCTGCACCTAAAGGAATTTGACCACCAACAATACCATGACCACCATAAAAACCTTTTTCTTTTGAAAAAATATGCATAGACCCACCCATACCTTTTGAAGTTCCTGTAGCTTTACCGTATAATTCTGCAAAAATACGTTTAGGATCAACTCCCATAGCAATTGGCTGAACATGATTTCTATATGCAGTAATCATTTTATCTTTGCTAAGATCCATAGCGTGAATTGCTCCTGCTAAAACAGCTTCCTGACCATTGTATAAATGTAAAAAACCTCTTACTTTTTGTTGGATATAAACTGCAGCTAATTTGTCTTCAAATTTTCTCCAAAACAACATGTCTTTATACCAATCTATATAAGTTTGCTTTGTTATTTTCTTCATTATCTTTTGATTTTTTTGGAAAAGCAAAAATACAATATTTAATATAAAAGTTTAAAATATTTTTTATAAAAGATAACTAAATGTAAGTGCTTAATACACAATTAAATGTGGAGGTTAGGGGGCTTTTTTACTATAAAAATAGGCTGTAAAAATATTATTTTTACAGCCTACTAACAAAAATCATACTTTTTTAAGTATATATTTTATACTGAATTAATTTGAAAATTAAAATAAAGATACTTAATCTTCCATATAATCTTCAATCGGATTACAACTACAAACCAAATGTCTATCTCCATAGGCTTCATCTACACGCCTAACACTTGGCCAATATTTATTTTCTGAAATATATTCCAAAGGAAAGGCTGCATCTTTTCTGCTATAAGGATGTGTCCATTCATCATTAGTAATCATTTGTTGGGTATGAGGTGCATTTTTTAATACAGAATCCAACTCACCTTTATAATTATCAATTTCTTTTTTGATTTCAATCAAAGCATCGGCAAAGCGATCAATTTCTTTAATATTTTCACTTTCGGTAGGTTCTATCATTAGCGTTCCGCCAACAGGGAATGACACAGTTGGTGAATGAAATCCATAATCCATTAATCTTTTGGCAACATCAGTAACTTCAATACCTTTTGCTTTAAACTCTCTAAAATCGACAATCATTTCATGAGCAGAAAATCCCATTTCGCCGGTATATAGAATTTTATAATGTTTTTCTAATCGGGCTTTTAAATAATTTGCATTGAGAATTGCTATGGTTGTAGAGCGAGTTAAACCACTATGTCCAAGCATTTTAATATAGCTATATGAAATAAGATCTACTAAAGCTGATCCAAAAGGAGCTGCTGAAATCGCAGAGATTGCATTTCGACCTCCTGTTTTTACAATCGGATTTGATGGAAGGAATTTTGTAAGATGTTCGGCTACACAAATAGGTCCAACTCCTGGGCCACCACCACCATGTGGAATAGCAAAAGTTTTATGTAAATTTAGGTGACAAACATCAGCGCCAATTCTAGCAGGATTTGTTAAACCAACTTGTGCATTCATATTTGCACCATCCATATAAACTTGCCCGCCATTTTCATGAATTATTTTAGTAACTTCTCTAATAGAAGATTCAAAAACACCATGAGTTGAAGGATAAGTTACCATTAAACCTGCTAAATTATCCTTATGTTTTATTGCTTTTTCACGAAGATCATCTACATCAATATTACCATTATCGGAAGTTTTTGTAACCACAACTTTCATTCCTGCCATTACTGCTGATGCAGGGTTTGTACCGTGAGCAGAAGCAGGGATTAAGCAGATGTTTCTATGAGAATCGCCTCTAGACTCGTGAAAAGCTCTTATTACCATTAAGCCTGCATATTCACCTTGTGCCCCCGAATTTGGTTGTAAAGATGTTGCTGCAAAACCGGTAATTATATTTAATTGTTCCTCTAGTCCTTTTAACATTTCATGATACCCTTGTGCTTGTTTTACCGGAACAAAAGGATGAATAGATGTCCAGTTTGGCATACTAAGCGGTAACATTTCGGTTGCTGCATTTAGTTTCATCGTACAAGACCCAAGAGAGATCATAGAATCGGTTAAAGAAATATCTTTACGCTCTAATTTTTTGATATAACGCATCATTTCTGTTTCAGAATGATATAAATGGAAAACCTCATTTTCTAAAAATTCAGAAGTTCTTTGAAGTGATATAGGAATAGATAAACTTACAGGAGAATCAGTAATTTTAAATGAATAATGATTTTCGGCATGTGCCAAAATATCAATAATTTCATTAACATCACTTAAAGTAGTAGTTTCATTAATAGAAATACCAATGGTTTTTTTATCGATATAAAGGAAATTCACTTCACTTTTTTCGGCAATTTCTTTTACTTTTTCGGCATTAGATACTTTTATTAGCAGTGTATCAAAAAATACTTTATTTTTTTGATTTAAGCCTAATTTTACTATAGCATCATTTAAAGTATTAGTTAATGAATGAATTTGACGAGCAATATACTTAATACCATCAGGTCCGTGATAAACTGCAAACATTCCTGCCATAACTGCAAGTAAAACTTGAGCTGTACAGATATTTGATGTTGCTCTTTCTCGTTTTATATGTTGTTCTCGAGTTTGTAAAGCCATTCGTAAAGCACGGTTACCATCTGCATCTTTGGTGATTCCTATAATCCTTCCAGGAATCAATCTTTTAAAATCTTCATTTGTCGCAATATACCCTGCATGAGGACCTCCAAAACCTAAAGGAATTCCAAATCTTTGTGAAGTTCCAACAGCAACATCAGCACCCATCTCTGCAGGTGATTTTAATATTGCCAAACTTAAAATATCAGCAGCTACAATGACTTTGATTTCTTTTTGATGTGCAGTCTCAATAAACGAGGTGTAATCGAAAATTGCACCGTGCTTTGCCGGATATTGAACAATTGCACCGTAAAAAGTATCATCAAATTCTATTTTTCTATGATCTCCAATAAGCAATTCGATTCCAAGTGGTGTTGCTCTAGTTTCTAAAATATCGATAGTTTGAGGTAAAACTTCTTCAGAGACAAAAAATTTCTTAGATCCTGCTTTTTTCTGACTTCGGCTACGACCGTTATAAAGCATAATCATCGCTTCGGCTGCAGCAGTTCCTTCATCGAGTAAAGATGAATTTGCAATTGGTAAACCGGTAAGATCACAGATTACAGTTTGGTAATTTAATAATGCTTCTAATCTACCTTGAGAAATTTCAGCTTGATATGGTGTATAAGAAGTATACCAACTTGGGTTTTCAAAAATATTTCTTTGAATTACTGCTGGTAGAGAAGTGGCATGATAACCTAAACCTATATACGATTTAAAGATTTTATTTTTATTACCAATTTTTTGAATATGAGAAGCAAATTCATTTTCACTCATCGCTTTGGGTAAATTTAAAGCATCGTGTAAACGAATATCATCGGGAATAGTTTTGTAAATCATTTCATCTAATGATTTTACCCCAATAGTTTTAAGCATTTCTTTGATTTGTGCTTCGCTGGGTCCGATATGTCTGAGGACAAAAGAGTCTGTTTGCATAATTTTATTATTTTTTGAGATATACAAAATTAATAAAAAAAGGTGCATAATTTTGATAATTACACACCTTTTTAACTAAAAATAAATTTCAATTCAATAATTATAATTTTTGTTGCTTAATTTTGTGATTATATAAATCGGCTACATATAAAACTCCATCTACAATTATTACAGCTGCAGGTTTATTTAGATCATCAAAACCATTTTCAGGAGTTCCTTCAATTTTTGTAACATTTTTGTCATTTTCAATTTTATAAATTGCATTGTCACCCATATCAGCAATATAAATAACACCTTTATTGTTTGATGCGATTCCGTGTGGCATTTTTAGTTGCTTGTCAAGTTGTAATTGTTTTATTTCTTTACCAGGAGTAAATCTGTAAATATTACCGTTTCCTGCATCACAAATAACAATGTCATTACCATCAAATGCCATATCAATTGGGTATTTCCATTCTGTTCTTATAGGTGAAATAGAATCTTTTCCTGCTACCGTACTTACAACATCATTTTTTATTTTTCTAATTTTAGCATTTCCAATGTCTAAAACCAAAATACTGCCATCTTTATTAAGTAAGATTTGATGTAGTGAATTAAATTTTGCTTCACTTGCTTTTCCTTCTTGAAATCCTTTGTTATTTATACCACCAGCAATAGTTTCTACATAAAAACCACCATCCTTTTTAGTGATTTTTCTTACGGCATTATTTGAAGCAGAAGCAATATAAATAATATCATTTTTTTCATCATAAGCAACTCCATGAATTCCGTTAAAAAGGGCATTTTCAACTTTTCCATCTTTAAATCCTTTTTTATCCTTACCGCCAAAAAGAGTTATAACGCTTCCATCAGGTTTCACCTCTCTAACAGCATAATTATTAAAATCAACAAATAAAAATGAGCCATTTTTATAGGGTGAAAATCGAATAGGTTTATCTAATGTTACTGGATCTTTATCGTTAAAACCAGCTTCTCCTGTTCCAATAACTTGACTGTTTATTTGTATTGAAAATAAGATGAAAAATGATATTGAAAATAGTGAAGTCTTCATAAAATATATATATTTTGTTTTAGTAAATAATTTCGAACAAAAGTATGTTATTTATTTTAACTATTTTAGATTAATTTTTAGAAAAATGACTATTTTAAAAAAGATATTTGAGTTTTATATTCTAAGTAATCTTCATGTAGCTATAGCAATCTTAAGCTTTACATATCTCACTATGTATGAGTTTAATATAAGTGAATATCAAATTATGATATTTAATTTTTTGGCAACATTTATAACTTATAATTTTATTAGATATTATGCATTTGAAACTTTAAATAATTACACAAAGCAATGGCTTAGGAATAATAAAATAATCATGTTATTGCTTATTTTTTTTAGTTCTATTTGGCTGATTCAAATTTTTTTAAGTTTAAAAATTACAACACAATTATTATTGATACCTCTTATTTTTGCATCATTTTTTTATGTAGTTCCTTTACCATATTTTCAATTAAAATTACGGCATATTGCTTCAATCAAGTTATTTTTAATAGCACTGACTGTAACAGGTGCAACTGTTGCTTTACCATTAATTCAAAATAATATTGAGTCATCATCAAATAGTATTATTGTTTATGTACAAAGATTTCTTTTTGTTTTGGCGGTAACAATACCATTTGATATTAGAGATGTTAAGAATGATAATAGCGATTTAAGAACATTGCCACAACTTATTGGAGTTGTTAAATCGAAAATAATTGGAGTAATATCCCTGATTTTATTTTTGATTTTAGAGTTGTTTAAACAACCTTTATCTATAGAATCTATTATCATAACAGCTTTCATTACAATAGTTTCCTTGATTTTTCTTAAATATTCAAATGAAAATAGAAAGTTTTATTATACTGCATTTTGGGTTGAGGCAATACCCGTGTTTTGGATGATATCATTGATAATTTTAAAATAAAAAAAACCTTCAATTTCTTGAAGGTTTTGAATTTTATAAAAGAAAACTATTTATGAGAAATACTTTTCCATTTTCTTTTTTTCTTCAGCAGCTAATTCGGCATCAATTAAAACTCTACCGCTATGCTCATCAGTAATAATTTTTTTACGAGAAGCTATTTCTACTTGTCTTTGTGGTGGAATAGTGAAGAATGAACCACCAGAAGCACCTCTTTGAATAGAAACTACAGCTAAACCGTTTCTAACATTTGTACGAATCTTATGGTAGGCATTTAATAATCTTTCATCAATTAATTTACTAAATTCTTTAGATTTCTTTTCTAAAACACCTTCTTCTTTTTCAGTCTCTTTTAAGATACCCGAAAGTTCATCTTTTTTATGTTTTAAATGAGTTTCTTTATCACTCATTTTTCCTTTGGTAGCATCAATAACCTCATTTTTTTGAGATATTTTTGCTCTATACTCATTAATCCTCTTCTCAGCTAATTCGATTTCAAGATCTTGATACTCAATTTCTTTAGTTATTGAATCAAACTCACGATTGTTACGAACATTCTTTTGTTGTTCTTGATACTTCTTTGATAAGCTATTTGCTTCTTCAATAGTATTCTTCTTATTATTGATACTGGTTTCTAAATTTTCAATATCGGTATTGAAATTTACCAATCGAGTTTGTAAACCTTCAACTTCATCTTCTAAATCTTTTACTTCTAGAGGTAATTCGCCTCTTAAGTTTTTAATTTCGTCAATTCTTGAATCAATAAGTTGTAGATCGTATAAAGCTCTTAGTTTTTCTTCTACGGTAACTTCTTTCTTTTTTGCCATTTCTTAAAAGTAATTGATTGGATTTGTATTTTTTTCTGATAAAATGATTGCAAAATTACTAATTTTTTTTGTAAGATAATCTACTAAAAGTGTTTTTGTGAACTGCTCGCTTTCATAATGTCCAATATCAGCCAAAATTATCTTATTTTCTGCTTTAAAAAAATCATGGTATTTTAAATCGGCTGTAATATAAATATCAGCACCAGTACTTATTGCTTTTTCAATGGCAAAACTACCAGAGCCCCCTAAAACAGCTACTTTTTTAATTTTTTTATCGCTTAAAGCGGAATGTCTTATCGATTTTAAATCAAATCTATCTTTTAAAAGTTGTAGGAAATCCTGTACTTTTATATCATTTTCTAATTCACCTATCATCCCCATACCGATATTTTGATGAATATTATCTAAAGTGATAATTTCATAAGCTACTTCTTCATATGGGTGATTATCGAAAAGTGATTTTAATATTTTATTTTCTAAGTGTTTTTCAAATATTACACTTATCATTGTTTCAGGTTCGACATGTAATTTACCTTTTTCTCCTAATGTAGGGTTTGAAAGATCATTTCCACGATAAGTTCCTTTTCCTTGAATATTAAAACTACAATTATCATAATTGCCAATATTTCCAGCTCCAGCTGCAAATAAACTATTTCTTAGTTTCTCAGCATTTTCATGAGGAATATAAGTCGTAAGCTTTTTGATTGTATTTTTTTGTGGTAGTAAAATATTTGTATTTTTTAATCCAATAATCTCACACATTTTTGCAGAAACTCCTTTAAATGAGTTGTCTAAAGCAGTATGCATAGCATATATTGATATGTCGTTTTTTATGGCTTTTATTACTACTCTCTCTACATAATCACTACCATTAAATTTCTTTAAACCTTTAAAAATGATGGGGTGAAAACTTACAATTAAATTACATTTTTTTTCAATTGCTTCATCAATAGTTTTTTCAAGTGTATCGAGTGTAACTAAAACACCCGTTACTTTTGTTTTATAATCTCCCACTAATAAGCCTACATTATCAAAATCTTCGGCATAGGGGAGGGGTGATAATTCTTCAATATAATCCGTAATATCTTTTATAATCATAATGTTGTTTATAGGGTTTAATTTACCAAATTTCGTAAATATATTAATTGATTTAACTTCTTAAGTTTGAAACCTTCTATTTTTTATCATACTCCTTTAAAATAGGGACTTTTTCTTCAATTATTTTAGCTGCCTTAGTCACAGTTTTAGGAGCCTTAAACCTGTATCCAACAAAAATATGAAAACTATTAGTTGAAGAACTAAACTGAAATTCATTTTCACCATAATTCTCATTAGTAAATCTATTATAAAAATCAACACCAAAGTAATAGCGTTCTGAATTATATCCTATAGCAGCTCCACTTTGAAATGAAAAGACAAAATCATTATAATTATTTGTAAATTTATTATCTGGAGTGGTGGTGTTAATCTGATAAATATCGATTCCAACTCCTGGAGCAGCATATGCATTTACATACCAATTTTTTTTATAGACAAAAGTGTAATAATAACCAACATTTACAATAGTATTTATTCCTTTGTATTTATTATATTTTTCTCTTTTAATAATATCACCTTGCGCATTGAGATATGATTGTGTATCATTAATTTTATAGAACCAATAATCAATACTTGGCATTAATGTACCGGCACTTTTTAATTGAATTTCTGTTTGAGATTCTATCGCTCGTACGGAATAATTTTTGTTAAATTTATATGCTGAAGTACCAGAAAAAGTACTAGTTTTCATATTTGGGAATTGAATTTTATTTTCAATATCATTTGTGAAATCAATGAAATCATTAGTATTTTTAATATAAAATCCTTTCGCATAATTATAGTTTAAACGGTGTGACCAATTGTTAAATAATAATTTCACTCTCATTGAAAATAAATCTGATTTTCCTTTATCCTTTATACTTTCATCTGATACCTTTGGCCTAATTCCGAGTCTTAAACTAAGAAATCTGTAATTAAACCCTAAGCCATATCTAAAGCCAACATTTGGAGATAAAATAGGGGTATTCTCTAAAAAAGAAATTTTATATCTTTCAATTTCATTGCTTACTTCAAATTTTATATTAAATTGTTTATCATATTTACCAATGAATTCATTGTTTTGCGTAGAATCATTGCTGGAATTTTGAGATATGCTCAAAGTAGGTATTAGTAAAAATAATAAAATAAGGTATTTCATTTCTTATAGATTTTAATAACATTTTCTCCTGTCGATTTTTTATATCCCCGATACATTCCAGCAGTATTAAAATCCCAAGCTACATTAGCATTTTTATCTATACCAATCATTCCTCCATCACCGCCAAGTGGCTCAATCTGATTAAAAATAACATCGTGAATGGATTTTTTAAGGCTTAATTTTTTATATAAAAATTGATTAGAAACTTCATGAGCTGCCAGAGTACGTATAAAAAACTCACCTGTTCCAGTTGATGAAATTCCACAAGATTTATTATTTGCATAAGTTCCTGCACCTATAATTGGCGAATCACCAATTCTGTTATATTTTTTATTAGTTAGTCCACCAGTAGAAGTTGCAGCTGCAATATTTCCGTTTTTATCTATGGCTACAGCCCCAACTGTACCGTATTTATGTTCATCAACAAAATCGGTTTTAAGATTATAAACAGCTTTATTAAAGGTTTTTTCATTATGTTTTGCTTTAATTTTTTGAAGGCTGTTCCATCTCCTTTCTGTAAAAAAATAAGCATCTTCTTCAAATTGCACATTATATTTTTTAGCAAAAGTTTCGGCACCTTTTCCTGAGAGCATCACATGCTTTATGCTATCCATTACTAATCTTGCTGCATTTATAGGATTCTTAATATTAAAAACACCTGCAACTGCACCGGCATTTAAAGTATTACCATCCATAATAGAAGCATCCATTTCGGTTTTCCCATCACTATTAAGAACAGCACCTTTTCCTGCATTGAATAGAGGCGAATTTTCCATTACATTAATAGTTTTTTGAACAGCATCTAAAGAACTTCCTCCATTTTCTAAAACCAGATAACCTGTATTTAAAGCTTCTTGTAATTTTTGCCTAATGGCAGCTTCTTTTTCAGAGGAAATATATTCTTTTTTAATAGTTCCTGCACCTCCATGAATTACAATAGCAAATGGTGTTTTTTTAATTTCAATATTTTCTTTTGAAGTATCATTTTTACAAGCTGTAAGTTGAAAAGCAATAAAAATATATATAATAGTTTGAAATCTTAGCATTTTAAAGGTTTTGGATATCTTAGGCTAAATGTAAGAATTTTTTTTTTGTTAAAAATCATAATATTATTACAAATTTTTTTGGTTAGAGTACAATTTTAGGAAGCAAGAAAGAAAAAATAATTATATTTGTTTTTTAAACTTACAAAATCTAAAAAAATGAAGAATCGAATTACAAATTTAATGCCTGCAATATTACTATTCTTATCCTTTTTTATGTTTTCTTACACTACAGATACTTTACATAATAATTATGAAACGATTAATTTTACAAATTCAGAAGAAATTGTGATTCCTAATGATGTTCATGAAGTGCTAAAAGAAAAATGTTATGGTTGCCATAATACGGAATCAAGAGGGGAGAAATCTAAGAAGAAATTTAATATTGATCACCTTACAGATGGGAATTATTCAAAAGGAAAATTTGTAAGTAAATTAGGTGATATAGTAGAAGTATTAGAAGAAAAAAACATGCCACCCGAAAAATTTTTGGTAAAATATCCAAATAAAGAATTGACAGCAGATGAATCTCTTTTGTTAATAAATTGGGCAAATAATCAGATAAAGATATTGATGGGAGAATAAATACAAATTGATGACTAAGAAGAAAAAAATATTTTGGTACACAATAATTGGATTGTTTTTTTTAATGCAGATTTATCCTGTTAATCGTCCTGAAATTATTGCTGATAATCCGAATGATCTTTTAAAAAATGAGGATGTACCTGAAAATATTTCCTCAATGTTAAGATATGCATGTTATGACTGTCATTCTAATGAAACTATTTACCCCTGGTATGCGAGTATAGCTCCGGTTAAATGGATTGTTTATGATCATACAGAAAATGGAAGAGAAGATTTGAATTTTTCTGATTGGAATACTTTAAGTAAATCCGATAAGATAGGGGTTTTAGATGATATTTCTGAGGAAGTAACAGATGAAAAAATGCCATTAAAATTCTACCCGATTACTCATAAAGGTGCTAAACTTAGTAAGGATGATAGGCAAGCTATTGCCGATTGGACTGAAAGTTTTATGGAAGAATTGTTTTAAGAATTTATTGCTTTGAGAAATGAGTTAAATTAATATTCAACTTCTCATTGTGCTAGCTATTTGAAAAAAGTCTTCGATTTTCCCCAAAAACTTTGTTATTTGAAAAAAGTCTTCGATTTTTCCCAATGGACTTTGTTATTTGAAAAAAGTCTTCGATTTTTCCCAATGGATATCCATTTCACTTAAAGTCATATTAGATAGTTCTTTACCTTCTTTGGCGGCTTCTTTTTCTAGGAATTGAAATCGTTTGATAAACTTTTTATTCGTTTTTTCTAAAGCACTTTCTGGATCAACTTTAATAAAACGTGCGTAGTTAATTAAGGAGAATAGAACATCACCAAATTCTGCTTCTATCCGTGATTGATCTTTTTTAAGAACTTCAACATGCATTTCTTCGATTTCTTCTTGAACTTTTTCAAAAACTTGTTCAGATTTTTCCCAATCAAAACCTGCAGAGGCTGCTTTATCTTGTATTCTACTCGCTTTAATCATTGCAGGTAGAGATTTTGGAACACCTTCAAGAACTGAATTATTTCCTTCTTTTAATTTTAATTTCTCCCAATTTCTGGCAACTTCTTCTTCAGTTTCAGCTATAAAATCACCAAATACATGTGGGTGACGACTAATTAGTTTTTCATTTATTCCGTTTGCAACATCTGCAAAATCAAAATCGCCTGTTTCAGAAGCTATTCTAGAATAAAAAACAATGTGCAATAGCAAATCACCCAATTCTTTTTTTATTTCAATCAGATCATTATCGAGGATAGCATCACCTAATTCATAGGTTTCTTCAATAGTTAGGTGACGAAGTGACTGAATGGTTTGCTTTTTATCCCACGGACACTTTTCACGAATCTCGTCCATAGTGTCGAGAAGTTTCTCAATTGCTTGAAGCTGTTGTTTGCGCTTGGTCATATTTGGGAGTAAAATAAGAAATAATTTAAACTATTTTTCTTCTTCTGCTTTTTCTTCTAGGCTTGAAAAATCAAAGTCTGAATCTATTAAAGCATTATACCATTGTAGTATTTTTTTAATATTGGATGCATAAACTCTTTCGTCATCAAAATTTGGAAGAACTTCTTCAAAATAATTCAATAATTCTTTTTTTTCTGATTTTGGGTCGATCGCTTTTTTACCTTCTTCTTTATTAAAAATATTTAAAAACACTTCTTTTAAAGGTACTTCCTCTTCAAAAGTATAAATTGCAATATCACTCAAAGCACTGATACTATGTAATGAGTGAACAGGTAATCTTTTTTTATCTTGTAAAGACTCTACAATTACACTATTTTTTGATTGCGAAACAATTTCATACAATCCTGGTTTTCCTGAAATGGAAACTATTTTATCTATTTTCATATTTTTATTTTATTATCTTTTAACTTTTGGGAATTTCATTCTATAAGAAACATCCACTTTACCTTTACTTATATTTTCTAATTTCTTTTTTAGTAATCGTTTTTTTAATGAAGAAACTCTATCGGTAAACATAATTCCTTCAGTATGATCATATTCGTGTTGAATAATTCGTGCTGCCAGACCACTAAATGTTTTTGATTGTTTTATGAAATTTTCATCATCGTATTCTATTGTTATTGTCTCTGATCGAAAAACATCCTCATTGATACCAGGAATACTTAAACAACCCTCGCTAAAAGGCCACTCTTCTCCTTCTTCATCAATTATTTCAGCATTGATAAAAGCTTGTTTAAAATTTCTTAAAAAATTTCTTTCTTCATCCTCTAATTCTTCGTCTTCTGCAAAAGGTGAAGCATCAACAACAAACAATCGTATTGGTTTACCAATCTGAGGGGCAGCTAATCCAACACCATTCGAACTCTCCATTGTTTCAAACATATTAGAGATAAGCTCATTCAAATTGGGGTAGTCTTTGTCAATTTCTTCTCCAATTTTTCTAAGAATTGGGTCGCCATAGGCGATAACTGGTGCTATCATATTTTTAATCTTTTATTAACTAATTCTATAAATTGATCTTTATTCTTATTGAAAAACATTATTTGTTATATAGATAACTTTGTAAAATAATGGTTGCGCTAATTTCATCAACTAGAGCTTTATTTTGACGTTGTTTTTTCTTTAAACCACTATCAATCATGGTTTGAAAAGCCATTTTTGATGTAAATCTTTCATCTACTCTTTTTATTGGGATACTACTAAATTTATTTTTTAATTTTTCAATAAATGGAATGATCAAAATTTCACTTTCAGATGGTGTATTATCCATTTGTTTGGGTTCACCTATCAAAAACAATTCCACTTCTTCTTTTCCGATATATTTTTCTAAAAAATAAAAAATATCTTTGGTGTTAACCGTCGTTAATCCTGATGCAATGATCTGAAGATCATCTGTAACAGCTATTCCTGTTCGTATTTTCCCATAATCTAAAGCAAGAATTTTTGCCATCTGAAATTATAATTTTTGCAAATTTACCTATTTTTTATAATTTTCAACATATTTTAACCCTCATTATTTAAGTAACCTGAGTTTGACATAAGGTTTAATTTATAGAATTCAAAAAAAGATTGAAGGAGATTGATTGTGAAAGTTTAGAGCTATACTATTTTTTTTTCTTTAGATATTTCTTTTTTAACTCGGCTTTTTTGTTAAATTTTTTTCGAAACTTGAGAGTTTCATCCCACATTTTTTTATAAAGAACTTCAAAAGGTTGGTGAATTAGTTTTGCATATTCATCACTCATTATTTTAATCATTTCATCTAATTCTGTTAATTTGGCAAAATTTCTCATTCTAGCATCTAAATCCAGTTCAAAAAAATTCATTCGATTCAGATCGATTAGATAAAAATCATATTTTTTATCTTTCTTTACAATTAATGTATTTCCTGCTGAGTGATCTTTAAAATATATTCCTTGCTCGTGCAATTTAAAAGTGAACTGTGTAAATTGTCTTAAAATATTTTCGTAGTCAGCATATTTTGGTTCAGGTCTTAATTCTCTGTATGTTAAGTCGTAATTTAAGTGTTCACTAAAAAAATAACTATGCTGTAGGCCCAGTGTAGTAGAATAATCATAATAGGCCAATGGCTGTGGAGTAAGAATATCTTTACTAATTAGAATATTGGCATATTCAAAAGAGCGTTGTGCTTTAGATTTTCTAATATACTTATAAGCAACTTGATTTATAAGATTAGGAACTTTAAAAGATTTAACATTGATATTGATTCCTTTTACATTAAATGTTTTAATTAAATTTCTTCCTCTGTCATCAATAACAGTACCTTCAGAATTAAAAATTTTAATAATCTCTAAAAAATCATCATCATCTAGAGGAGATTTTTTTTGAATCTTTTTTTTTATATTCATGGATAATTAATTATATATAATTCTTATAGCTTTCTGTTTTAATTTGATTAGAATGGGAAGGATTTTTTTAATTTTTCCAGATCAATTTTTATTTCATATTTTTCAAATACATTGAGAATGTCATCCAAATTTTTAAACTCTCTAAATTTTTGAGGGGCATCAACAACTCTGCCTACTGAGGCAAAATAATCTTGAAATTTAAAACTACCACCTTCTAAAGGTTTCAAAAACTGTATCCAAACAGAAGGTATTTTATACGCATCAGCAATAATTACACCATGTAAAGAACTTGAAATTATTTTTTCACACTCTAGCATATCATCAACAACTTCTAAAGGATTTTTATTTTGAATATCAATAATTTTTATTTCAGGATTATTAGAAAATTTACTCTTTAACCATTCATCATCCTTATCGAGATAATGAGGTATTATTCCCAATTTGTATTTTGTTTTTTGATTAGTGGGATTGTAAACTTCAGGTAATAATAAAGCAGGATCACCATAAATTTCAGGGCATTCAATACCTGAACTGATTAATTTTCCTCTTGTTAAAGGCCCTCTAACAGCTAAAACTTTTTTTGGAATTTCTTTGCATGTTGATTCTGCCGAAATAAAACCGCTTCCCCATATAATAGAATTTTTTGTGCTTCTTTGGAGAATTGATCCAATCATAAAATAATGTTCAACTTTATGAGATTTTCTTTTGGAAATCCTTTTGACTTCTTTTGATCCAAAATGATTTGCTATAATAGGACTAAGAATATCACCCAAATTATTTCTATGGGCATCATATGATAGAAATACCTGATTATCATTTTTTGTTTTATTCCAAGGAAACATAAAGTTCATTTTACTTTTGTGGGTTCAAAAAAGTATTTTTTTACTTTCTTAAATAAATGAGGAACCCTTTTATCATCTATTCAAATAGCTAACGGTAAAATTAGATAAATTTATTGGTATTACAATTTTATCTAAAGAATACATGAAGATATGCTTTCTAAGGTTTTAGTTTTATTTAAGATAGATTTGTATATAGGCATAGAGAAATAATCCTTATTTTTACGGAAATTTTTTTACTATAATATTTAGTTATGGTAAATATAAATTGCATGTAAAGAATGAATCAAAAGATATCAGCAATTATCCCAACTTTTAATGAAGAGATTCATATAGAGGAAGCTATTAAAACAGTTTCTTTTGCTGATGAAATTATAGTAATTGATTCATATAGTTCTGATAAAACCGTTGAATTAATTAAAAAACATGATGTTAGATTAATACAACGAAAATTTGATGATTTTTCGAGTCAAAAAAATTTTGCTATTGAGAAAGCAAAGCATGATTGGATATACATTCTAGATGCCGATGAAAGAGTTTCTGAAGAATTACAAAGAGAAATATTAGAGACATTAAAAAATCCAAATGATTTTGCTGGGTTTAATATTTTTAGAACTTTTTATTATTTAGATAAGAAAGTAAGGTTTAGTGGTTGGAAAAATGATAAAGTTATCCGTTTATTTAAAAAGAGTAAATGTAAATATAACGGTAAATTGGTTCATGAGCGTATTGAATTTGAAGGAAAAATAGGTGTTTTAAAGAATAAAATAAAGCATTTTTCTTATAGAGATAAAGAGCATTATACCAATAAATTAGATCAATATGCTAAATTACAGTCGGATAGTTTATTCTTAAAAAATAAAAAGCCATATATTTATTTATTATTATTAAAACCTCCTGCTAGATTTATTACTCAGTATTTTTGGAAATTAGGTATTTTAGATGGAAAATCAGGTTTTTTACTTTCCATGATGCATTCTAAAGGAGTTTATAAAAGGTATGCATATTTGAAAGATCTGTACAAACAACAATCAAAATAATTAGTTATTTTATGCAGATAGATATTGAAAAGTCATTGACTGTTTTAAATAAAAATGGAGTGATTATTTACCCTACAGATACTATTTGGGGTATTGGTTGTGATGCTACAAATGAAAGCGCTGTTGCTAAAATCTATAAAATTAAAGAAAGAGTCGAATCAAAAAGTTTAATTATTTTAGTAGATAGTTGGACTATGTTACAAGATTATATTAAACACATTCCACCAAAGGTTAGTTGTATTATTGATGGTTCATCAAAACCTACAAGTGTAATTTATAAAAATCCAAAAGGTCTGGCTAAAAATGTAATTGCTAAAGATAATACAGTGGCTGTCAGAATTGTAAAAGATGATTTTTGTAGGCAGTTGATTATTAAATTTGGAAAACCTATTGTTTCTACTTCGGCAAATATTTCGGGAGATTCTGCTCCCAGATCTTTTAATGAAATTAATAAATCACTTTTGGAAAGAGCAGATTATGTAGTAAATTTACATCGCGATAAAAAACAAGCTTTGGCTTCACAAATTGTAAAAGTACACGATAACGGTAAAATTGATTTTATTAGAAAATAAAGATTTATGCAACAAGCTAATTATAAAAATGCGGTTACACATCTGGTTTTTGATTTTATTGTTTCCGCTGCAGCGGAATTAAATCAAGACACTTATGTTATAGGTGGTTATGTACGCGACTTTATTTTACAAAGAGTTAATGACAGAGATATTGATATTGTTACTGTTGGAGATGGTATATCTTTAGCACGAAAAGTAGCAGAATTAATTCCGAATAAGCCAAAAGTTCAAATTTTTAAAACTTATGGTACAGCGATGTTACGTTATTATGAAGATAATAAAAGTGATATAATTGAGTTAGAATTTGTTGGTGCTAGAAAAGAATCTTATACCAAAGATAGCCGAAATCCAAAAGTGCAAACGGGAACTTTACAAGACGATCAAAATCGTAGAGATTTCACGATTAATGCAATGGCTATAAGTTTAAATAAAAGTAATTATGGTAAATTGTTAGATCCGTTTAACGGAATGGATGATCTACAAAATAAAATTATTAGAACTCCGCTTGATCCAGATATCACTTATAGTGATGATCCATTGCGAATGATGCGAGCTATACGCTTTGCAACACAATTAAATTTTACAATTGAAGAAGAATCTTTAAAGGCGATTAAAAGAAATTCGGAAAGAATAAAAATTATTACCAATGAAAGAATTGTAGTTGAGTTAAATAAAATATTGAAGAGTGATACACCTTCCATTGGTTTAAAACTATTACAAGACACTAATCTATTACCTTATATTTTGCCTGAATTATCTGCACTAAAAGGAGTAGAACAGATTAAAGGTCAAAAACATAAAGATAATTTTTACCACACTTTACAAGTTGTTGATAATATTGCTAAAACAACCAATAATTTATGGCTTCGTTGGGCTGCATTATTGCATGATATTGGAAAAGCACCAACCAAAAAATTTGATAAAAATATTGGATGGACGTTTCACGGACATGAATATGTTGGTTCAAAAATGGTAAAGAAAATATTTAAGCGTTTGCACATGCCATTGAATGAAAAAATGAAGTATGTAGAAAAAATTGTTATGTTAAGTTCTCGACCGGTAATTTTGGCTGAAAATGTTACAGACTCAGCAGTTAGGCGATTGGTTTTTGATGCAGGCGAAGATATTAATGATTTAATGCTACATTGTGAGGCAGATATTACTACTAAAAACAAACAAAAAGAAGATAAGTATCGCAATAATTTTAAAGAAGTTCGTAAAAAAATTAAAGAAGTTGAAGAGAGAGATAGAGTTAGAAACTTCCAGCCACCAGTTTCTGGAGATACTATTATTAATACATTTAACTTAAAGCCTGGAAGAGAAATTGGCATTTTAAAAGAGGCAATTAAAAATGCGATTTTAGATGGAGAAATTGCAAATGATTTTGATGAAGCTTATCAATTTATGTTGAAAAAAGGAAAAAAAATGGGATTGGAAACTATTTAAGTTTTTTCTTTGGATTGTTGATTTTCTTTAAATTATCAAAGGTGTCAAATACAAATTTATCAGAAAAATTTATACTGAGAATTACACTAATTATTGAAGCAGAAAAAACACTAACCATTAGCATTATTTGATACTTTATAGCAACTTCAGGACTACTACCTCCAAGTATTTGACCCGTCATCATTCCGGGTAATGATATAAGTCCAACAATGGCAATTCCGGCTATAACTGGATTAAAAGCATTTTGTAAAGCTTCTTTTTTAAACGGCATTAATGCTTCTTTTTTTGAAGCTCCATTTGCAAGATGCCATTTGTATAATTCTTTTTCCTTTTTTAGTGAATTATAATAAGCATTAAGAGCAATTATAATGGTTTTTATTGTGTTTCCTAATAACATTCCTGTAATAGGAATAAAATATCGTGCCTCAAAAATATTATCTAACTTGATGATAAAACCTAAGAAAAAAGCATCAATAATCACAACACTTAAAAGAATTGAAACAAAAACAGGAACAAAAAATATCTTGATGGAAAGGTTACTTCTTTTGATTACCGTATAAGAAGCTAGAATTGTCATTATCAATACCCAAAGTATATTCAGATAAGCACTATTTAAGGTAAAAATAAATTCCAAATAAACACCAACTAATAAGAGTTGTACAGTCATTCTAATAAATGCAAAAAAGGCATCTTTTACTAATCCGGTTTTATAATACCATAGCACATAAAACGGAATAATTAAGATGATATATCCCAAGGTTAAAGACAAGTAATCTATATCAATTACATGTTTCATAAGGCAATGATTTTATCTGATTGCTGTATCCAGTAAGGGTCATGAGAAACAGCAAGAACTGTTAGATTATTTTGTGATAAAATAAAATCAGTTATTGATTTCTTATTCTTTTCATCCAAACTAGAGGTAGGTTCATCAACAATCAATAGTTTTTTCTTTAATAAAAGTGCACTAGCTAATAATATGCGTTGTTTTTGACCTCCTGAAATTTCATCAATCTCTTTATTTAGCAATTCAGGAAGGATATTTAAACTTTTAAGGATTTGATTAACTTCAGATTTTGGGGGAGAATTTAGTTTATTTACATGAAAAGTAAAAGGTGAATAAATTATTTCGTTTACTGATTTAAAATGTAATGTTGTTTCTTGAGGTAACCAGGCAACCTGACTTCTAATTTCAGCAATATTCTCAGAAGATAAGTCTTTATTGAATAGAATAACTTCACCATTTATGATAGGAATAAAACCTAAAAGTGCATTTAAAATAGTGGATTTTCCTTTACCAGATTCGCCTGTAATGACTACTTTTTCTCCTTTATTTATTTGAAAGGATAGGTTTTTAATAACTTCATTAGTTTCGTAAATTACAGAAATGTTATTTGCAGAAACAAGAGAATTGTGATTTGCATTTAGTTCTTTTTTATCGAGAAGTTTCAATGTTTTGATTAAATAAATTATTGAGATATAAAGATATAACTTAATTTAACAAATCTATGTTAAACAAAATTTCATATTAATATTCCTTTGTTAGAAAATGAAATACTACTTTAAAATATTTCTTGAAATCACTAATTTTTGAATTTCGGTAGTGCCTTCACCAATAGTACATAGCTTTGCATCTCGATAAAATTTCTCAACAGGATAATCTTTGGTATAGCCATAGCCACCGTGTATTTGAATTGCTTCATTTGCTATTCTAACGCAAGCTTCTGAGGCATACATTTTTGCCATAGCACCAATTGTAACTACTTTTTCTCCTTTATTTTTTAGATATGCTGCTTTGTGAAGTAATAATTCTGAGGCTTCAATTTCGGTTGCCATATCTGCTAATTTAAAAGAAATTCCTTGAAAATGACTAATTGGTTTCCCGAATTGTTCACGTTCTTTTGAATATTTTAAAGCTGCTTCATAAGCTCCTTTTGAAATACCTAACGATAATGCGCCAATCGAAATTCTACCACCATCTAGAACTTTTAAAGATTGAATAAAACCATCACCAATCTCGCCAATAATATTGTCTTTGTGAACTTTGCAATTATCAAAAACTAATTCAGCAGTTTCAGATGCACGCATTCCTAATTTATTTTCTTTTTTTCCTGATGTAAACCCTGGTGTACCTTTTTCAATAGCAAAAGCAGTCATTCCATGCGAATTACCTTTCTCACCGGTACGAACAATCACAACTGCAATATTTCCGCTTATACCGTGGGTAATAAAGTTTTTTGCACCGTTTATAATATAATAATTACCATCTTTTACTGCGGTTGTATTCATTCCACCTGCATCGCTTCCAGTATTGTGTTCGGTTAAGCCCCAAGCACCAATCCATTCTCCTGAAGCTAATTTAGGTAACCATTTTTTCTTCTGATTATCATTTCCGAATTCTAAAATATGACCTGTACAAAGTGAATTATGAGCTGCAACAGAAAGACCTATAGATGAATCTACTTTCGAAATTTCTTCAACAACAGTAATGTATTCATGATAACTCAAGCCAGAACCACCATATTCTTCTGGAACTAAAACTCCCATAAAACCCATTTCACCAAGTTTAGAAAATAAATCAATAGGGAAAATTTGCTTCTCATCCCAATCCATCATAAATGGTGTAATATGTTGTTTTGCAAAATCACGGATTGATTCTGCTATCATTTTTTGTGTTTCTGAAACTTCAAAATTCATTTTCAAATAATTTTTAAAATTTATATTATATTCTATGTCTTTCAACCTTCCTAATTCATTCGGTTGTCAAATATAAAGCTATTCTATTAAACTTATCTAATGGAAATGAGTCAATTTTCTTCAATTCTTCAACAGATTTATAATTACCATTTTCATCGTGATAATTCATTATTTTTTTAGTGAGTTCATAATCGATGTAGGGTAGGTGTAACACCTCTTTAAAACTTGCATTATTTATGTTTAACTTTTTTATTTTTGGTTTTTGAATAACTATAAATTGTTCTAAGACCTTATTAGCTATCTCCTTATCTAAATAATAAACTTCATATAATTGTTCATTAAAAGTATATCCTTTCAGTGATTCTCGATAAGCAATTATCCTTTTGGCAAGTTTTTCTCCGATTCCGTTAATACCTTCTAATTCCTTTGCACTTGTTGTGTTTAGATCTTTTTTAATTAGATATTCTTTTTTGATTTCCTTCTTAGTTTTTTTACTTACCCATTCAGGGAATTTGAAATAAGGTGAGATTATGGCTAGTAAACTATCATTTATTCCTGTAACTTTTTGAAATTCTTTAGTAGAATTAACAAACTTACCAGCATTTCTATAAGCAAATAATTTGTCTATTTCTTTTACGTTTAAGCCTAATTGATATGCTTTAAAATCGGTTAAATAATTTGGATTAAAAGGGTATATTTTATAAGTAGAATTTTCTTGTTTTAGTTTTTTTAAAGAATCAATTTGATGCTGAAATATATTAATTTCAGTAGTATCTGTTTCAATAATTTTATCAGAAGAAAAATCGTAAAAAAAATATATTAATTGAAGAGAAAGTATGATAAAACCCAAAAATAAACTCCCATTTCGTTGGCTTTTGTTATACCTGAAATGGGATTTAAAATTGTTCATTTATTTATAAATTAGCTTTTTCTTTGTTTAATAGCAGCTAGATATTTATCTAATTCTTCTTTTACTTTTGGTGAGAGTATTACAACACCAATCATATTTGGAACAACCATTGCAAATATCATTGCATCAGAGAAATCGATAACAGCACCTAAACTAATACTAGCACCTACAACTACAAAGAATAAAAATAATATTTTATATGTTAGATCGGCAACTTTACTTTTTCCGAATAAGAATTTCCATCCTTGCATTCCGTAGTAAGACCAAGAAATCATAGTAGAAAATGCAAATAAAATTACAGCAATAGTTAATATTATTGAGAAATGAGGAATTACTGAATCAAATGCTGTTGCAGTTAATTCAACGCCTTGTGTTATTTCAACTCCATAATCAAAAAATCCACCTTTTAGATTTGTTATAATTAATACTAAAGCTGTCATTGTACAAATTACAACAGTATCTATAAAAGGTTCTAATAAAGCAACAATCCCTTCACTTGCAGGATAGCTTGTTTTAACTGCAGAGTGTGCAATTGCGGCAGAACCTACTCCAGCTTCATTTGAAAAAGTACCACGTTTAAATCCTTGAATTAATACTCCAATTGCACCACCAAGTATTCCGGAACCAGTAAAAGCTCCATCAAATATTAATCCGAATGCCTGTGGAATTAAAGAGAAGTTCATTATAATAATAATCAAAGCCGCACCAACATAAATAACTGCCATAAAAGGAACTATTTTTTCGGTAACAGAAGCAATTCTTTTTATACCACCAATAATAACTACAGCAACAATTAAAGCCATTACAACTCCAAAGTATAATCCGGCATTGTCACCTGTTAAGCCTAAAAGTTGTACAAATTGAGCAGAAGCTTGATTTGCTTGAAACATATTTCCACCACCAAATGAACCACCAACAACCATTACAGCAAAGAAAACAGCAAGAATTTTACCTAATCCTCCCATTCCTTTTTCTTTTAATCCTTTAGAAAGGTAATACATTGGACCACCATATACAGTTCCATTTTCATCAACATCTCTATATTTTACACCCAATGTACATTCTGCAAATTTGGAAGCCATACCTAACATACCTGCAATAATCATCCAAAATGTTGCACCTGGACCACCAATAGATAAAGCAACAGCAACACCAGCAATGTTTCCTAAACCAACTGTTGCAGAAAGAGCTGCAGTTAAAGCTTGAAAGTGAGTAACTTCTCCTTCAGCTTCTTCAGTTGCTATTGTTTCAAAAATATCACCTCCAGGTGTTTGATCTCCATATGCTTTATCAACTGTATGATGATCTACATCGTCGTATTTTCCTTGTATTACTTTGACTGAAGTACCAATTAATTTGAATTGCGGAAAACCAAAGCGTACAGTAAAAAATATTGCACCTACCAATAATACAATTAATACCCAAGGTATTTGGATGGTATCAGTAAACGGAATTGCATAAAATATTGCATCTACAAACCAGCTTGTATAGCTTTTAAACTTTATATCAATTAGTTCTGAGGTACTTTGCTCTTGGGCAAATGTTAAAATCGGCATTACCATTAAAAGTAATGAAAGTATTTTTTTATACATGAATATGAATTAATTTTGAATTTTAAACGGCTAATATCCTAAAAAATACTACTTAGAACAAAATTAATTCGTTAAAATAATTAACAATTTTGTAATCTTATATTATATATAGTTTTAATCATTTATAAAATATGTTTGTTGAATTATAATAATGCAATTTGTTAATGAAACAATTTTGTATTTTTGCTATTGCTAAAAAATAATAATTTGAAAGAATATAAAGATGTTTTGATTAAATATTTGCCTCCAAACTCGGTTGACTTGGTGATAGAATTATTTGAAGAGCATCCTTGCTATCTAAAAATTGTAAATAATCGTAGTACAAAACATGGAGATTTTAAAGTTTTAGCTAACGGAACTCACCAAATTACTATAAATTATGGTTTAAATCCCTACCGATTTTTATTAACATTAGTTCATGAAGTAGCGCATTTGGTTACTTATAAAATAAGTAGAAGAGTAAAACCTCACGGAATCGAGTGGAAAACAAATTTTCAACATTTGATGTTACCTTTTTTTGATCCAAAAATATATCCCAATGAGTTAATGGGCTTGTTGGCAAATTATATGAAGAACCCAAAAGCAAGTACAGATGCAGACGTAAATTTGTCCTTAGCATTGAAAAAATATGATGAGAAAAATGGATTCAATTATGTTTTTGAATTACCTTTACAAAGTAAGTTTATACATAATAACAGTGTTTTTATAAGAGGTAAAAAGCGTAGAACCCGAATAGAATGTGTAGAAGTAATTACACAAAAAAAATATCTGTTTCATCAAAATGCAGAAGTAAAATCTTTAAAATAAAGAAAATAGATTCAATAATTTTATTGAGTCAACTATAAAATTAAATTAACTATGAATAAAAATTATTATGCTGTTATTATGGCAGGAGGAGTTGGATCAAGATTTTGGCCGGTAAGTACACCAGATAATCCTAAACAGTTTCATGATATGTTGGGTAAAGGAAAATCTCTTATCCAAAATACATTTGATCGTTTAGAAAAGTTAATTCCAAAACAGAATATTTTAGTTGCAACAAATAAAAGGTATAAAAATTTGGTTTTAGAACATCTACCTCAGATAAATGAAAACCAAGTTTTATTAGAGCCAGCAATGCGAAATACTGCTCCATGTATATTGTATAGTGCATTAAAAATTAAAGATCAAAATCCAGATGCAGTAATGATTGTCGCTCCTTCAGATCATTATATTGAAAATGAAACTGAATTTGTTAAAAATGTTGAAACAGCATTTAAGGCTTGCGAAAATGAGGATATTTTAATGACTTTAGGTATTCAGCCGTCAGGACCAAATACGGGTTATGGATATATTCAGTTTGAAGAGGGAAATACAGCAATTAAAAAAGTGAAAAATTTCACTGAAAAACCTGATTTAGAGACTGCCAAAACATTTATAGATCAAGGTGATTATCTATGGAATGCCGGAATATTTATATGGAGTGTGAAAAGTATTATTAAATCTTTTGAAAGTAGTTTAACGGAGATGTGTTCCCTATTTAATAAGGGTAATGAATTTTGGAATACAGAAAAAGAAGTTACTTTTATAGAAGATAATTACGAGAAATCTGAAAATATTTCTATTGATTATGGAATTATGGAAAGTGCAAATAACGTATTTGTTTTACCTGTAGATTTTGGCTGGAATGATTTGGGTACATGGGGCTCTTTATATGATAAACTACCAAAACAGAGTAATAATAATGCCATAATAAATGCACAAACACTATTTAAGGATTCTAAAAATAATATTGTAAGATCTCAGAAAGGTAAAAAGGTAATTGTTCAAGGTTTAGATAATTATATTATTGTTGAAACTGAAGATACGTTGTTTATTTTACCAAAAACTGCCGAACAAGAAATCAAACAAATTTCAAAAGAAGCACAAGAAAAATTCAACAATGCTTAATTTTTCTTTAGATTTACTAGGGTTATTCTAATTTATCATTAAAAATGGAAGAAAAAAAAGAAGATATAGAAAAACAAGAAAAAGAACAAGAGCGAAAGGAAAAAATCCACAATGAGATTCAGGATGAAAAAATTGAAGATCATAAGGAGGAAGTTCAGAAAGAATTTAAAGATCTATCTAAGAGTGCAAAAGGTTTCTTTTCGGAATTGTTAAATATTAAGTCTGGTTCAGATAAGGAAGCTACAGCCGAATCGATTAAAAAAGGTATTTCTATGAAGGGTCATACCGCCTGGATTTTGGTTTTTTCTATTTTTATTGCTTCTATTGGATTAAATATTAGTTCTACAGCAGTAGTGATTGGAGCGATGTTAATTTCTCCATTGATGGGGCCAATTTTAGGGGTAGGTTTTTCAATAGGAATAAATGATGTAGATACTTTAAGATCTTCTTTAATCAATTTTGGTGTAATGGTGGCATTAAGTATTATTACCTCATTCTTATTTTTTAGTATTCCAATTTTCCAAGAAGCAACTCCCGAAATCATTGCTCGGACAAAACCTGACGTAAGAGATGTTTTAATTGCAATTTCGGGTGGATTAGCTTTATTTATTGCGATTAGTCGTCCACGACAACAATTTAATACTATTGCAGGTGTAGCAATAGCAACAGCTTTGATGCCACCATTGTGTACAGCTGGTTTTGGGTTGGCTACAGGTAATTTTAATTTCTTTGGAGGAGCTTTGTTTTTATTTACGATCAATTCAATTTTTATTGCTTTGGCTGCTTTTGTAATAACAAAATATTTGCATTTTCCAATGGTGAAATACCTTAATCAAACAAAACGCAAAAGAATTTCACAATTGGCATATGGAGTTGCAATTGTAATATTATCATTTAGTATTTATCTATTCTACCAATTATATGTAGAAAATCAATATAAATCACAAGCAGGTAAATTTGTTCAAAGTTTAAAAGATGAAGATGTAAATATTATAGGGAGAAGTAAAGATATCATAAGTTATGAAAATAAAGAAATTAAGCTTTTTGTTTTTGGTAACAGCTTTACAACAAAGGATAAAGAAAGGTGGAATAAACAACTAGATGATCTTGGCTTAACGGATACTAAGCTTACAATTTTGCAGAGTCAAGATGATTCAAACATAAGAAATGATATTGATCAAGTCAAGGAATTGTATATGAGAAATCATAAATTATTAACGACCAGAGATGAAACCATAAGAGACAAAAATACCAGAATTCAAGAATTAGAAAAGGATCTTAGAAAGTATTATGATAATGAAGTAATTTTTGATCAGATAATCAAAGAGATTCAAATTAACTATGAAGATCTAAAGAGGATTAGCTTTGCCAAAGAATATATTACTAATTTTAATAAAATAGACACAATACCTGTAATTTCTGTAGAATGGAATTCAAAATTAGAATCTAGCCAAAGAAAAATTGAAGAAGAAAAATTAAAAAAGTGGTTGGAAACTAGGTTAAAAATCGAAAATATTAAAGTAAGAAATCTAGAATAATTTAGGTAGGTGAAAATACTTATTATTAGGATGACTAAAAGAAAAAGGCTGCTAAGATTTTTTTACAAACCTGTAGCAGCCCAAAAAAAAAGGGACCTTCAAAGTTGATTGTTCATAGCAACCCCCTTACATTTTCAATGTTTTATTAGTGTTTTTTAAAGTGTTATAATTATTTTATTGAAAAGAAGCATTCTATACTTTATTAGGATTTTCTATTCTTTTGATCTGAATTTCAAATTTACTAGGGAAGAAAGGAGAAAAGAGATTAGAATAATAAATACCAATAAGATTAAAAATTTTCATAAGCAATTTATAGATTAAAATTAATAATTCCGTTAAAGAAAATTATTGTTGTTATTGTGAGGGAATTCAATAAATGCCTTAAATATTATTGAACAGAAAATAAAACGTGATAAATGTTAATTTATTACAAATTTTTTAATATTTATTTTTGTTATTAAAAAATACGTTTTTAAGATACTAATATACAGTGTATTATATAGAGAGTCAAATTTATTGAGATTAGAGTGAAGTATTTAGTACAAGTAATAATTTAGACTAAAGAAGTGATAAAAATAAAAAGTCGAAAGATTGAAGTTTATTATACTTTTCTCTTCCGACTTAATTTTTTATTAAAGTATACCTAATTCTAACATGCACTTTTTCATTTCAATATAAGTGCGATTGATATCGTTATCTAATCCAATCGAAAAACGAATTAAACCATCTGATAATCCCATTATTTTTTGTTCGTCTAAAGGTATTTCAGAAGAAGTTCCTGTACCTGGAGCATTGAATAAAGTTTTATAAAAACCAAGACTCACTGCCAAGTAACCTAAACCTCTACTTTGCATCAGTTCCATTAATTCATCGGCTTTTTGTAGGTTTCCAACATCAAAAGCCAGCATTCCTCCAAAACCATATTCTTCATTATACATGGTTTTATATAGCTCGTGTTGTGGATGACTTGTTAATCCTGGATAAATCATTTTAATACCATCTTTTTCAAATTTTTCTGCTAAATACATTGCATTTTCACTATGCTTTTTGATACGAATATGTAAAGTGCGTAAATTTTTAAGTACACTAGCAGATCTTATACTATCCATTACTGGACCCAATAACATACTGGCACCATCGATAACACTACGTAAACTATTGATAAAATCTTGTGTTCCACACATAACTCCTCCAACGGTATCACTCGATCCGTTTATAAATTTGGTAAGACTATGGATAACTATATCAGCACCTAGTAATTTTGGCGAAATACTTAATGGAGAAAATGTATTATCAACAACCAAAGTTAGATTATGCTTTTTTGCAATTTTTGATAATTCTCTAATATCAGCAATTTCCAATAGTGGATTACTTACGGCTTCACAGTAAATGACTTTGGTATTTTTTGTAATAGCATTTTCAACAGCCTCATTTTTTGTAATATCAACAAAGCTTGCTGTAATGCCAAATTTTGGAGCAAAGTTCTTTAAAAATGCATAGCTACCTCCGTAAATGGTTCGAGAAGAAACAATATGGTCGCCAGCATTACATAATTGCATTAGGGTAGGTGTAATAGCCCCCATTCCGGATGCAGCTACATTGGCAGTTTCTGTACCTTCCATAGCAGCAAGTGCTTCACCTAAATTTAGATTACTCGGACTAGAATGCCGTGAGTATAAATAGCAACCTTCGGCATTTCCCTCAAAGGTATCCATCATTGTTTTTGCATGTAAAAAAGTATAGGTCGAAGAATCTGAAATTGACGGATTTACTCCACCAAATTCTCCAAAATACTGTAAGTCTTGTATTTTGTCAGCAGGATTAAATTTCATGATTTTGGATTTTATATCCCAATATATGATTAGGATGAGATTAATATTGTTATAATAAAACTTTATAAAATTATAATAATGTAGATTAAAAATCAACCAATAATTTTATATATAGATTTTAAACCTATAAAAAGTATAATATTTAGTTATATTTACAAATAAGATAATTAGTTTTATTAAAAAGCAGAATTATTTTCAGATGAGATAAATTATTAATTAAAATTTTTACAAGTGAAATTAGATATTATCGATAAAAGAATATTATCCTATTTACAGAAAGATAGTAAAATTACAACAAAAGCACTTTCAATTTATTTAGATTTATCAAAAACGGCCGTTTACGAACGTATCAAAAAGTTAGAAAGATCAAATGTAATTTCAAAATATGTAGTTTTAGTTGATAAGGAAAAAGTAGGTAAATCATTTAAGGTTTTATGTCAGATAAAATTAGTGCAACATAAAAATGAATATGTAAAGAAATTTGAAAATGATGTTTTAAAATTTGATGAAGTTTTAGAGTGCTATAATATTAGTGGAGAATATGATTATATTTTAAAGGTTTTGGTTACAGATATGAAAGCGTACAGAAATTTTTTAAATGATAAGTTAACAACTCTAGATTATATAGGGAGTGCTTATAGTACTTTTATAATTAATGAGGTGAAAAATGATCTTGAAATTAAATTATAGAAATAAAAAATTCTTAAGATAAAGATACACAAACATGCAAAATTAGCTATGAATGTAGATTATTGTAAAATCAACGAAAAGAAATAATTAATAATTTATGAATATTTATTTTCCGCCGGTTTATACCAGCGGTTTGATTTTATGTTTTATTTTTGTTAGAAACATAATTGAAATTCTATGCAAAACAAAATCACAAAACTTTTCAATATAAAGTACCCAATAATTCAAGCCGGAATGATTTGGGTTAGTGGATATAAATTAGCCTCTGCTGTTAGTAATGCAGGCGGATTAGGTATTATTGGTGCAGGTTCTATGTATCCCAAAGTTTTACGTGAACATATTCAGAAATGTAAAAAAGCTACCAATAAATCATTCGGAGTTAATGTGCCATTGTTTTATCCAGATCTCGAAGAAATATTACAAATTATTGTAGAGGAAGGTGTTAAAATTGTTTTTACATCTGCAGGTAACCCCAAGCTATACACTTCGTTTTTGCAAGACAAGGGTATCATAGTTGTGCATGTAGTTAGTAGTGTAAAATTTGCTTTAAAATCGCAAGACGCTGGTGTTGATGCTATTGTTGCCGAAGGTTTTGAAGCTGGAGGTCATAATGGTAGAGAAGAAACCACTACATTTACTTTGATCCCTATGGTGAAGGAAAAAATTAGAATTCCGTTGATTGCAGCAGGAGGAATTGCAACCGGAAGGGGAATGTTGGCAGCACAAATTTTGGGCGCTGATGGTGTGCAAATTGGTAGTAGATTTGTAGCTTGTGATGAATCTTCAGCCCATATTAATTTTAAAAATATTGTTTTAGAAACTGAAGATGCTGGTACAGACCTTACACTAAAAGAAATAATTCCGGTAAGATTGATAAAAAATAAATTTTATTATGAATTACAAGACTTGTATCAGCAAAAACCTACAATAGATGAAATTAAGGAGTTATTAGGAAGAGCCAGAGCTAAAAAAGGAATATTTGAAGGTGATTTAGAAGAAGGAGAATTAGAAATTGGACAGGTTGCAGGATTAATTCATCAAATAAAACCAGCGAGAGAGATTGTGGTTGAGATAATAGAAGAATTTAATAAGGCAAAATCAGAAATTTGTTGAAGGTTTAAGTATATTTGAAATTCTTTTTAAAAATCAACTATGAGTAACATATTAGTAACTGAAGATGTTATAAAAAATTTTGGAGATTTCCGAGCTTTAGATAATATCTCTATTGAGGTTCCTAAACAAAGTGTCTTCGGTCTGCTAGGGCCTAATGGGGCAGGTAAGACAACACTTATTAGAATTATAAATCAAATAACCTTACCGGATAGTGGAAAGGTTTTTTTTGATGGTAATTTATTAAAGCCTGATGATGTTCACCATATTGGTTATTTACCTGAAGAGCGTGGTTTGTATAAGCGAATGAAAGTAGGAGAGCAAGTAGTATATTTAGCTCAATTAAAGGGTATGTCAAAAGCAGAAGCCAAAAAACAGTTAAAATATTGGTTTGATAAATTTGAAATTGGAGCTTGGTGGAATAAAAAAGTAGAAGAACTTTCTAAAGGAATGGCTCAAAAAGTACAATTTATTGTTACTGTTTTACATCGACCAAAATTATTAATTTTTGATGAACCTTTTAGTGGATTTGATCCAATTAATGCTAACTTGATAAAAGACGAAATCTTACAATTGAGAGATGAAGGATCTACGGTGATTTTTTCAACACATAGAATGGAATCTGTTGAAGAAATGTGTGAGCATATCGCCTTAATCGATAAGTCAAATAAAATATTAGATGGTAAATTAACTGATATTAAAAAAGAGTTTAAAACCAATACTTTTGAGGTAGGTTTAGTGACTGATAATAAAGATGTTTTACTAAAAGATCTCAATGAAAAGTTTAATGTAAAAACAGCTGATTTTAAATCGCTAGAAGATGATTTAAAATTAAATATTAAGCTTTCTAATGGGGAAACTTCAACGGATTTGATTAAGTATTTGAATAGCAAAGCAATTATCAATCATTATGTAGAAGTAATACCAAGTGTGAACGAAATTTTTATTAAATCGGTTAACAAAAACTCTTAAACAATGAATAAACTTAAATTGATTATAAAGCGAGAGTTTTTAGCAAAGGTTAGAAATAAAACATTCATCATAATGACTTTTTTAAGTCCGTTATTGATGGTAGGAATGATTGCTTTGGTCGCATTTTTATCCAAAAGCAGTATGGAAAAATCAAATCGTGTTGCTTATGTAAATAATTCAGATATATTTAGTGAAGCTGACTTTGAAGATTCAAAAACCATGCATTATGAAAATCTAACAGAAGCAGGTTTAGAACAAGCTAAAAAGATTGTCCAAAACTCAAATCATGATGGTTTAATCTATATTCCTAAAAATGATAGTATTGACCAATTAGCATCCAGTATACAATTTTTCTCAAATGAATCTCCTGGTGTAGTATTAATTTCTGAAATGGAAAATAATATAGAGAACAAACTAGAGAATGAAAAGATGAAACAATTGGGTATAGATTTACAAAAGTTAAAAGGATCTAATGTAAATGTTGATATCAATTTATCGAATTTTAGTGGTGAAAAATCTTCTAAATTAATCAATGGTATAAAAATAGGTATTGGTATGGGATCTGGATATATTGTTATGATGTTCATTATTGTTTATGGAGCTATGGTAATGCGAAGTGTTATTGAAGAAAAAACAAGTAGGATTATCGAGGTTATTGTTTCTTCGGTAAAACCATTTCAATTAATGTTGGGTAAAGTAATTGGTACAGCAGGTGCTGGATTATTACAATTCTTTATTTGGACAGTCATTCTATTTATAATTATGATGGTAAGTTCATATATGTTTGGTGTAGATATGGTAGGTACACAAACTTCACAAATTCCAGCAGATCAGATGGAAGCAATAGCAAATAATAATACACAATTTGCTTTAACCGAATTATTTAAACTTCCGTTGTTAAGTATATTTATTTGGTTTATTCTATTCTTTTTGGGAGGTTATTTGTTATATAGTTCTATTTATGCCGCAATTGGTGCTGCAGTAGATAATGAAACAGATACACAGCAATTCATGATGCCGGTTATTATGCCTTTAATGATAGGAGTATATGTAGGTTTTGCAACTGTAATTAATGATCCACACGGAACGGTAGCTACTATTTTCTCTATGATTCCATTTACATCACCTATTGTGATGTTAATGCGAATTCCTTTTGGAGTTCCTTTATGGCAAATATTATTATCTTTATTTTTGTTAATTATCACATTTTTAGGAGTGATTTGGTTAGCCGCCAAAATATATCGAGTAGGAATTTTAATGTATGGTAAAAAAGTAAGTTACAAGGAGTTGTATAAATGGTTGAAGTATTAGATATTGAGAAACACACCTCGTAAATATCAACTAAATTAATATAAAAATGAGTAAAATATTAATCATAGAAGATGAAGAAGCAATACGTAGGGTATTGATTAAAATTATTAGTGAACAAGATAAAAGTTATCAGGTTGAAGAAGCAGAGGATGGATTGTTAGGTTATAAGATGATAGAAAAAACCGATTATGATTTGGTTTTATGTGATATTAAAATGCCTAAAATGGATGGAGTTGAAGTATTAGAAAAATCTTTAAAAATAAAACCGGAAACTCCATTTATTATGATTTCAGGGCATGGTGAGTTAGAAACTGCTGTACAGACTATGCGAATGGGAGCTTATGATTATATTTCTAAACCACCAGATCTTAATCGTCTTTTAAATGCGATAAGAAATGCTTTAGATAAAAAGCAGTTAGTTACTGAAAACAAGAGTTTAAAGAAAAAAATAAGCAAGAACTATGAAATGATAGGAGAGAGTCAGAGTATAGTTCATATTAAAAACATTATAGATAAAGTTGCCCCAACCGAGGCAAGAGTTTTGATTACCGGAGATAATGGTACGGGTAAAGAGTTGGTTTCTCATTGGTTACACAATAAAAGTAATAGATCAAATGGTCCATTAATTGAAGTAAATTGTGCAGCAATACCATCAGAACTCATTGAAAGTGAGTTGTTTGGTCATGTGAAAGGATCTTTTACTGGTGCTAATAAAGACAGAGCTGGAAAATTTGAAGCAGCAAATGATGGAACTATTTTTTTAGATGAAGTAGGAGATATGAGTTTATCTGCTCAGGCAAAGGTATTACGCGCTTTACAAGAAAATAAAATAAGTAGAGTAGGTAGTGACAGAGATATAAAAGTAAATGTTAGAATATTAGCAGCAACAAATAAAGATTTAAAAAAAGAAATTGCTGAAGGAAGGTTTAGAGAAGATTTATACCACAGATTAGCAGTTATTATCATTAAAGTTCCTTCATTGAATGATAGAAGAGATGATATACCTCTATTGGTTGAATATTTTGCTGATAGAATTACAAAAGAACAAGGAATGGCTCCAAAATGGTTTGAAGAAGAAGCCATCACCTTACTTCAGGATTATGATTGGACAGGGAATATTCGCGAATTACGAAATGTAGTAGAACGTTTATTAATCTTAGGACAAAGCCCTGTAAATGTTGAAGATGTAAAGATGTTTGCAAGCAAGTAGACCATGGTTTTTATTCAGTGTCAAGTAGGTTAAAATATTTATTAATATAATAAAATCTTAAAATAAAGTTAATTTAAGTTTATCTTTATTAAATTTGCTGATTATAGTAAATGACATTTATCACATAGCAAATGATCAAAACCCTCGTTAAAAATAGAACATCCTATACCTCCAGATGGATAGTCTTATTAATTGATATATCCTTAAGCTTACAGGCATTTCTCTTTGCATATTTAATAAGATTTAATCTTTCCTTAAGCTTTGGCTCACACGAATTTTTACAGCAATTACCATTGGTTGCTATTGCTTCTTTAGTGAGTTTCTTATTGATTGGATCCTATAAAGGTATAGTTCGTCATACAGGTGCAAAAGATGCAATACAAGTTTTTTGGGCTTCTACTTTATTGGCTGCAATTTTATTAGTTTCTACTTTAATTTTTAGAAACTATAATCTTTATGAATATTTATCAATTCCGTTAGGAATTATACTAATACATTACTTACTAAATATTGTACTGTTAATTTCTAGTAGATTTATATTCAAGCATTTGTTTAATAGGATAATATCTAGTTATAAAGCGCCACTTAATGTAATGATTTATGGAGCTGGTGATTCGGGTTTATTAACTTATAATACTTTGAGTAATAGCCCAAATAATAGATATAAAATAGTTGGTTTTTTAGATGATAGTAAGTTAAAAATCGGTAAACAGTTTAATAGGGTTAAAATTTATGATCCAAAAGTTATTGATGAAAAGTTTATTGAAAAGAGTAAAATTTCTGAAATAATTGTATCAATTCAAGATATTAAACCTTTAGATCTTTTCGAGAAAGTTGATAGATTGACACAACTTCCTGTAAAAGTTAAAATTGTACCGCCAGTGCAGCAATGGATTGATGGAGATTTGAATGTTAGCCAGATAAAAGAAGTTAAAATTGATGATTTACTTGAAAGAGCACCAATTCAGATAAATAATCCGATTGTTCAAAGCGAATTTAAAGGAAAAATAATATTAATAACAGGAGCAGCAGGATCAATAGGTAGTGAAATAGCAAATCAAATAAGTCATTATAATTGTAAGCATATTGTAATATTAGATCAGGCAGAATCTGCTCTTTATGATTTGCAGCAATCTTTTATACGTGCTGGAGTTAAAAATTTCTCAGCTGTATTAGCCGATATACGAAATGAACATCGTATGAAAGCAATATTTGAAAAATATAAAATTAATATTATATTTCATGCTGCGGCTTATAAACATGTTCCCTTAATGGAAAATTTCCCCTATGAGGCTGTTAAAGTTAATGTTGTTGGTACAAGTATTATTATGGATTTGGCAGTAAGTTTTAATGTTGACAAATTTATTATGGTTTCAACTGATAAAGCTGTAAACCCTACAAATGTAATGGGTGCAACTAAGCGTGTTGCTGAAGTTTATGCAAACTGCTTAAATGGTTTGGGAAATACCAAATTTATAACTACTCGTTTTGGAAATGTTTTAGGTTCAAACGGTTCAGTTATACCATTGTTTAAAAGACAAATTGCCGAAGGTGGTCCTTTGACAGTAACCCATAAAGATATTACCAGATATTTTATGACCATTCCAGAAGCTTGTCAGTTGGTGTTAGAAGCAGGAGTGATGGGTAATGGTGGTGAGATTTATGTTTTTGATATGGGTGAATCGGTTAAAATAGTTGACTTAGCTAAAAAGATGATTCATTTAAGTGGTTTAAGATATCCAGAAGATATTGATATTGTTTTTTCTGGTTTACGTCCGGGAGAGAAACTTTACGAAGAGCTTTTGGCAACTGAAGAAAATACTATTCCTACATATCACGATAAAATTATGATTGCTAAAACTCAAAAGAGAGATCATATAAAATCTATGGAAGAAACTAATAGGTTAAAAAATTTAGAAAATTACTCCGTACTTGAAATAGTGAAAATACTTAAAACAATTGTTCCAGAATACGTTTCTAAGAATTCTGAATTTGAGCAACTAGACAAGCAGGTAGTAAAAGTAAAAAAACTACAAACAGGAGCGTAAATATTATTTAATAGCTACAACTGCAGCAATAGCAGCACCAATTATTCCGGCTTCATTCTTATTTTCGGCAGGAATTATAGGAGTTTCAATTTCGATATATTCCTTAAATTTATCTAATTTTTTACTGGCACCTCCACCTATTATGAATAGATCTGGAGATAATATTAGATTTACATGTTTAAAATATTTATCTAATCTTTTTCCCCATTTTTTATAACTAAGATCCTCTCTTTTACGCGCAGAATCTGCTGCATAATTTTCAAATGGTTCATCTTTATAAACAACATGTCCCAACTCGGTATTTGGTATTAGTTGACCATTGAAAAATAATCCAGAACCTATTCCGGTTCCAAGTGTAATAACAACAATTAGACCATTTTTGTTTTTTCCTGAACCAAAATTCATTTCAGCTAAAGCTGCCGCATCTGCATCATTAACAACAGTAAAATCTAGTCCGGAAACTTCCTTAAATAATTCATCTACTTGAATACCTTTCCATGTTTTATGTAAATTCCCGCCACTTTGACATTTTCCGTGTGATAGAGGGGTTGGAAATCCACTTCCTGCTTTACCTTTCCAATTAAAAT
>DAOUQH010000057.1 GCA_030625645.1 Flavobacteriia bacterium
TCTCCTTCTGATTTAATACGTTGTATTTCACGTAAAAGCTCACCAAATAATGTATGTAATTTATCGTAATCATTGATAACAAAATAAGTTTTCCCATCTTTTTTTACTTTCTCAATTACTTTGTCTTTAGCACCTTTTTCCATTGCCCAAGCAGAAACTAATTGGCGATTACGCATGTGTGATTCTTCAATGTCATCACCAAGATCTAATCTAATCAATTGAGTTACTAAACCATTGCGAATATATCCGTCAAAAGCAGCTTTTCCAATACCTTTCGCATTAGGTGAGATTTTCATTTCAACTAATTTTTTATTTGGGAGATAGTATAAGCCAACCAAATCAGCTCTAGCTTCTTCTAAAGTAGAAGCATAATTTTTTAAGGTTTCTTTTGGTGTTCCAATACCTTCATTTATTTGTCCGCTAGCATGACCAATAACTTCATGTAATGCAGTATGTAATTTATCGGCTACTTTTCCGTATTTTTCTTCGTACTCAACTTCTTCTTCATTGTATGCAAACTCTTTTAATCTACCACTACTTGAGGCATTATTATAAGCACCAATAATATTCCCTAAAGAAACAGATTTAGATCCGTGTTGCTCTCTAATCCAGTTATTGTTTGGTAAATTAACTCCGATAGGAGTAGAAGGAGATGAATCACCAGCTTCACCGGCTACAACTACAACTTTATATGATATGCCAACAACATCTTTCTTTTTATGTTCTTCCATCAAAGGAGAATTATCTTCAAACCACTGTGCATTTTGGGCAACAACAGCCATCTTTTTTGACATTTCAAAATCTTTTATTTGAACAACACTTTCATAGGTTCCTCTATAACCTTTTGGATCGTTATAAACTTCAATAAATCCATTAATATAATCAATATCACCTTCTGTAGATTTAGCCCAAACAATATTGTAATCATCCCAAATTTTCAAATCACCAGTTTGATAATATTTAATCAATAATTCCAATCCTTTTGCTTGTTCTTTATTTTCGGTTACTTTTTTTGCTTTTTCTAACCAAAAAATAATTTTGTCAATTGCAGTGCCATACATTCCTCCACTTTTGTATACTTTTTCGGTTAAAACTCCATTTTCTTTAATTAATTTTGAATTTAAACCAGCTTCGATTGGTGTTTTTGGATCAACTTTTACTTTTGAATAGAATTTATCAACATCATTTGCAGTAATTTCAGGAGAATAAAAATTAACTGCCGAACCTTTTATTAAACCTTTATCAGGATTTAGATTTACTTTCTTAGAATCAGAATCATTAAAGATAACTTCATAAGCTTCACCTTCAATTTTTGTATCAGTTTCACCTAATAAATAATTGAAATAATCTTTTGAAAATTCTGGCTTGAATTTACTACTGGCATAGTGATGATGGATGCCATTTGCAAACCAAACTTTCTTTAAGTAGATCTCAAATTTTTTCCAATCATTAATTGACTTATCACCTTGATAATTTTGATAAATATTTTCTAAAGTACGGCGGATAGTTAAATTATAACGATAGTTTTGATCGTAAATAATATCTCTTCCAGCTAAACCAGCTTGTGTTAAATAGTACACATACTCTTTTTGTTGTATGCTGAGTTTGTCAAAACCTTCCACTTTATAGCGCAAAACTTTAATATCGTCAAATTGCTCGGCTGTATAATTAAAGTCTTTTTCTATTTCTTTTGTGTTTTGAACAACTACAGGCTCATTTTTAGATTCTTGGCAAGAAAACAGAAAACTTACAATAAGAATAAAACTTAGAAAATGTTTAAACTTCATCAATTTATATTTTTAATTTATTAATGCTCAAATGTATATAAAAGGCTAGTTTCTACCAAAAAAAGGAATACTAATAAAGACCTAAATTTGAAATGATTAAGATTAAATTATTATATTTGATTTCGATATTAATTCAAAATAATTCAAAATAATGAAAATTTTAAAATACATTTTTCTTCTTTTATTGATAGCTGTTGTTATTGGGGCGATTTATTTGGCAACACTTGACGGTAATTATGATGTAAAACGTACTCGTTTGATAAAAGTACCACCAGATGTTGTTTTTAATGAATTGAACGATTATAAAAATTGGAAAGATTGGGGTCCATGGTATGAAATGGATTCGTCAATAGTTGCAACTTATCCAGATAATACTATTGGAGAAGGTGCATCTTATTCATGGGTAAGTAAAGAAGGTGCAGGCTCTATGAAAACCATAAAAGTTGAAAAAGCAAAGAGTTTAGATCAGGAAATTTCTTTTAAAACACCTTTTGGTGATATGAAATCGGATGTTTATTGGAACTTAGAAAAAGTAAAAGAGGGAACAAATGTAACCTGGGGGATGAAAGGGGAATTAGACTTTATTAATAGATGGATGGTTGGAAATATTGAAAAACAAATGGGACCGATGGAAGAAAGAGGTCTAGAACTTTTGGATGAAAATATTCAAAAGGATATCAAAGTATATAGTGTAAAAACTGATGGAGTAGTAGATTATAGTGGAGGCTTTTATTTATATACTTCAACATCGAGTAAAATTGAAGATATTGGAACAAAGTTTCCTGTCCTATTAATGAAAGTAGCTACTTTCATTAAATCAAATAGTATTAGAACAACTGGTGGACCATTTAGTTTGTATCACAAGTATGATGAAGAAAATGGAACATCAATGTTCTCGGTTTGTTATCCTGTTTCTGAGCGTATCATTACTCCAGAGGGTAGTGATATTTTAATTGGTTTTATGGAAAGAGGAAGATATTTAAAGACTACTTTAAATGGAAGTTATGAAAATTCTCAAAAAGCATGGGAAAAAGCAATGAGTGAATCTGAAAATTTAGAAGGTTATAAAATGATTGAAAACGGTGAGCCTTTTGAACTTTATGTGAACAGTCCTATAACGACACCTAACCCTGCAAATTTAATTACAGAAATTTATGTTCCGGTAAAAAAAGTGATGGCTATACCAGAACCTCCAAAGCCAGAAATAATTGTGATTGAAGAACCTCAAGAAAATTAATTAAACTTCTTTATACCTAAAGCAAGCAATAACATGGTCATTTACCATGCCAGTTGCTTGCATGTGGGCATAGATAATAGTAGATCCAACAAACTTAAATCCACATTTTTTTAGATCTTTAGAAAGGGTGTCAGAAATCTCAGTTTTTGTAGGTATTTCATTCAAATTTCTCCAATGGTTATCAATGGGTTTATGATTTACAAATGCCCAAATGTATTTTGAAAACGAACCAAATTCTTTTTGGACTTCCATAAAAGCAATAGCATTGCTAATGGTAGCTTTAATCTTTAGTTTATTACGAATTATTCCGGCATTTTGAATTAATTCATCAAATTTTTTATCATCGTATTTTGCAATTTTTTGATAGTCGAAATTATCAAAAGCAATTCTAAAATTTTCACGTTTTTTTAATATGGTAATCCAACTCAAACCTGCTTGAAAGCTTTCGAGAACCAAAAATTCGAATAATTTATGATCATCATAAACCGGAACTCCCCACTCTTCATCGTGATATTTCACATAAATTGGATCTTCTCCACACCAGGCACATCTATTTTTAGTCATAATTTACAGATTTTAAGTAAATTATATCTCTATCTTTCAAATAGTCGATAACAAAATCATAACAAACTTGATGTTTCCCAACTAATTCTGGAGGAAAAACTCCTTTCTCATTAAAAATATTTTTTAGAATTAAGTTAGCTGCTGCAGTAGCCGTATAACCGGTAGTTCGAGCCATTGATGAGACCTGAGTTTCTCCACAAAATTCATCGTGTAAATGATAAATAATCTCTTGTTTTTTACCACTATTATCAATTCCTTTAATTGTAATTTTCATTACGGTTATTTCCTCTTCATTATCTTCTAAGTACCATTCTTTAAATAAAATTTTATTGGTAAAATCTATTGGTGATATTTTTACTCCATTAACTTCAATTTCTTTTTGTTCAAAAAAACCACTTTTTTTCAACACTTGAATATACTCAATATGACCGGGATATCTTAGAGTTTTCTCTTTCATATTTGGAATGTGTGGCATGGTGAAAATGAGGGAGCGCAGACCATCAGAGTTAAATGATTCTAATGTTCCAACTTTATCAAAGTCAACTAACTCAACATCGCTTAAAGCTTCTCTTGTAATTAGTTTTTTATTTTCAATAAATCTTGCAGGGCGTGTATATTCTTCAATTACATCAATAGGAGAGAAGGGTGCTTTATAATTAAAAGGCCATTTTTTTGTTTTGGGTAAACCGCCAACTAAACATTCAAAATCAGTAATTTTTAATTGTTCATTATGGTAACCTAGTAGGATATTTCCCATACCAGGTGCTACACCACAATCAACAATAGCGGTTATTTTATTTTGTTTTGCAAGACTATTTAACTCTAAAGCATTTTCAGGGAAAAATGAAATATCAACAACATCTTTTTTTGCTTCGATGATATTTTTTAATGTTTGAAACCCTAAAAATCCAGGAACAGCACAGACAACCAAATCGAATTGCTGAATTACTTTTTGTAATTCTGTTTTATTATTTACATCTAATAGAAATGTGTTTATATTTACCTGTTTTTCTTTAAGTTTTTTTAATACATCTACATTTATATCAGTAGAAGTAACCTTATAATCCTTGGAAAGATCAATAGCCATTGCGCTACCAACCATTCCAGCTCCTAATACTATAATTTTATTCATGGTATATTTTTTTATTTGATAATAGCAAAGTACAAAATATTTTGATTTATTTTTGGACTAATATTTTATTAGAATGGATAGACAAGAAATTAAAAAAGAATTATTGCTCAAATGCAAGAATGAAGTAGAGAATAAATTGCTAACTATTGAAAAGATTATGCAGTCAAATAAAATTGCATTAAATTCTGAAACAAAAAGTTCAGCAGGAGATAAGCATGAAACCGGAAGAGCTATGCTGCAGTTAGAAATGGAAAAGGCTTCTCAGCAATTTGAGTCAGCAAATAAGATGCAACAGGTTTTAAAAAGAGTTTCTACAGGCCTTAGTTTTGATATAATTTCTGTAGGTTGTGTGATAATTACTTCTTTAGAAAAATATTTTTTATCGGTTAGTTTAGGGGAAATACAAGTTGAAGGTCAAAAGTATTATGCGATTTCTCCAAAATCTCCTATTGGAAATTTATTACTAGGAAAGCGTGTAGGAGATGAGATTGTTTTTAATGGGAAAGTAATTAAAATATTAGATATATTTTAAAATAATTTCTCCACCCGATGAACTCATCGGATGGAGAAAAAAATTATAATTTTTTTATTCCCATATTCCAAAGAGTAAAACTAAAAATATCAGCATATTGTTCTATGGTTTTAGAAACAGGAGTTCCGGCACCGTGACCGGCTTTAGTTTCAATTCTAATTAAAACAGGTTTATTACCGGTTTGTTTATCTTGTAATTCGGCTGCAAATTTAAAAGAATGAGCAGGTACAACTCTGTCGTCATGATCACCTGTTGTAATTAAAGTAGCGGGGTAGCTAACACCTTCTTTAACATTATGAACTGGAGAGTATCCTTTTAAATATGTAAACATTTCTTTGCTTTGTTCTGAAGTTCCATAATCATAAGCCCATCCTGCGCCAGCAGTAAAGGTATGGTATCTTAGCATATCTAAAACACCAACAGCTGGTAAAGCAACTCTCATTAAGTCAGGTCGTTGCGTCATAACAGCGCCAACCAATAACCCTCCGTTTGAACCACCACGAATTGCTAAATAGTTAGTTGTAGTATAGTTGTTTTTGATAAGGTATTCAGCAGCAGCGATAAAATCATCAAAAACATTTTGCTTTTTCATTTGAGTCCCTGCATCGTGCCATTCACGTCCATATTCGCCACCACCTCTTAAATTTGGTACGGCATAAATACCACCTTGTTCTAGCCAAATAGCATTGGTAATACTAAATGAAGGGGTTAAACTAATATTAAATCCGCCATATCCATATAAAATTGTTGGATTATTTCCATCGAGTTTTATTCCTTTTTTATAGGTAATAATCATAGGTACTTTTGTACCATCCTTTGAAGTATAGAAAACTTGTTTTGATTCGTAGTTATCAGAATTAAAATCAATATTTGGTTTTTTATATACTTCAGTTGATCCAGAATTTGGGTCTAATTTGTAAATGGTAGATGGAGTTATATAATTAGTAAAAGAAAAATAGAGATCTTTATCTTCAAGCTTTCCACCAAATCCACTTGCAGTACCAACACCAGGAAGATTAATTTCTCTTACTTTTTTTCCAGATCTATCAAATTGAATAACCTGTGAAACGGCATCCTTCATGTATTTTGCAAAAAAGTATCCAGAACCAGTAGTAATACTCAAAACATTTTCAGTTTCAGGAATAAAATCAGCCCAATTTTTTGGTTCAGTATACTTAACATTAGCTCTAACAACTCTTTTATTTGGAGCATTTAAGTTTGTTGAAATAAATAGATTATTTTCATAACTATCAATTACATAATTGTCTGTTTCAAAATTATCTACAATTGTAGTAAGTTTATTATTTGGTTTTGATAGATCTTTAAAATATAATTCGTTTCCGGAAGTCGAAACAGCAGCAGTAATGATTAAGTATTTTTGATCTTCTGTAACATAACCGCCAACATATCTACGCTTTTCATTAGATCCAAATATGATTTTATCATCATTTTGTTTTGTTCCTAATTTATGGTAGTATAATTTGTGTTGATCTGTTTTTGCAGATAATTCACTCCCTTTTGGTTTATCATAACTGGAATAAAAAAATCCGTCATTTCCCATCCATGATAATCCGCTAAATTTTACATCCTTAATAGTATCTCCTAATATTTTTTTTGAAGCTGCTTCCATGACAATTACTTTTCGCCAGTCTGAGCCACCTTCTGAAATTTGATAGGCAACTTTGCTACCATCTTTCGTAAATGAAATACCACCCAATGATATTGTACCATCTTTTGTGAATGAATTTGGATCTAAAAAAACTTCGGAATTGCCTCCTTCTTTTTGGCGATATAAAACGCTTTGGTTTTGTAAACCATCATTTTTATAGTAATAGGTGTAGTCTCCACGTTTAAAAGGAGCAGAGTATTTTTCATAATTCCACAATTTTTCTAAGCGATTTTTTAATTCATCCCGATAAGGAATTTTGTTTAAATAGTCAAAAGTTACTTTGTTTTGAGCCATAACCCAATCTTCAGTTTCTTTTGATTGATCATCTTCCAGCCATCGATAAGGATCTGATATTTTTGCACCAAAATATTCATCAACGGTATTGCCTTTATGAGTTTTAGGATATTCAATTTTCATATTGGTTTGTGCACTAATTTGAATGGCAAAAATTATTGATAAAAATGCCAAAAATGGTTTATAGTTATATTTCATTTGAAAGTTTCTTTAAATTCGGATAAAGATAAAAAAAAGACACTTGAAGAAGTATCTTTTTTTCTTAAAATATTTATAAAAATCTTAATTTAAAGCATTTACACAATCAATTTCATCACCTAAAAAGTTTTTAAGTGTTGCTTCAATTCCATTTTTAAGTGTTATAGTTGCCGAAGGGCATCCATTACATGCTCCTTGTAAAGTAACCAAAACTTCCTTGGTTTCTTCATTATAAGATTCAAATTTAATATTCCCACCGTCACTAGCAACTGCAGGTTTAATGTATTCGTCTAGAATTCGAATAATTTCTTTAGATGTATTACTTTCTTGAGTATTTGTCTTATCCGATTTATTTTCTATTTTTTTATTTGTTGCTTTTAGAGAAAAATCTTTTGAAATAATATTTTTACTACTTTCTAAATATAGTTTTAAGAAGTCCCTAATTTCATTACTCATTTCAAACCATTCTAAAGTTTCATCTTTAGTGATAGAAATATAATTTTGAGAAATAAAGACTTTCTTTACAAAAGGATATTCAAATAATTCGAATGCCAAAGGAACATCTTTAGACTCTTCAACACTTTTAATCTCAATATTTTGAGAGGTTAAAAAAGTATTGGTAACAAATTTTTGAGTATCTGGATTTGGAGTAGTTTCGGCATAAATTTCAATTGATTTTTTCTTATCAAAATCTTCGCTAAAAACAGGTTTGTTTTGAATAAAATAATTATTTAAAATGCCTTTTAGATCATCTTGTACTTCTTTCCATTCTACCAAATTATTTCTCTCAATTGCAATAAAATTTGAAGAAATTAAAACTTTTTTTACAAAGGGTAAACGGAAAAGATGTTGCGCTAAGGGTGAGTTTTCAGCATCTTCAATTGTTTGATACTCAAAATGCTTATCGGTTATAACTTTATCTGATACATATTTTATGATAGCAGCGTTATTTGTTGTTTCTATTTTAAATTTTATCATTGTTCTTTTTTTAGAAGTGCGAAAATACAAAAGAAATATTGTTTATTTTTGAATGATTTGTTAAAACGATATATATGATATTAAAAGAAATAAGAGGTAAGAAACCTCAATTTGGAAAAGATTGCTTTTTTGCTGAAAATTCAGTTATAATTGGAGATGTTGAAATGGGAGATCAATGTAGTGTTTGGTATAATGCTGTTATTAGAGGAGATGTCCATTATATTAAAATGGGAAATAAAGTAAATGTACAGGATGGTGCAATAATTCATGCAACATATAAAATTTCACCAACTAATATTGGTAATAATGTTTCAATAGCACATAATGCTATTGTGCATGGCTGTACCATTCATGATAATGTTTTGGTTGGTATGGGTGCAATTATTATGGATGATTGTATTATTGAAAGTAATAGTATTATTGCAGCCGGAGCAGTTTTAACTAAAAACACCAGAGTTGAATCGGGAAGTATTTATGCAGGAACTCCTGCTAAAAAAGTTAAGGATATTAGTGAAGAATTAATATCAGGTGAGATTGAAAGAATTGCTGATAGTTATATTAAATATGCTGGTTGGTATAAATAATAAGATAGATTATAAGTCAAAAACTCAAATAAAACTAAATAAAAAAACCATCTACTGAAAGGTAGATGGTTTTGTGTTTTTGATATTTTTTAAGGATTAAATCCCTAATTTAGTCTTTACAGAAGTCATAATATCATCACCTTTAAAAACTAATAATGAAGACCCAGGAGACGAATCCAATACATAAACAAGTCCTTTTGCAGCAGCAACATCTTCAACAGCTTTTTGTGCTTTTTTCTGAATTGGTTCTAGTAAAGCCATTTGCTTTTTTTGAAGTTCCTGACTAGCAGTTTGTCTTGCTTGTTGCAATCTCATTTCTTCAGCTTGTACTTCTTTTTGGCGTTTTTCATTTTCAGCAGGAGTTTGCGTAGCTTGCTCTTCTCCATACCTTTTTAATTTTGCCTGTAAAGCTTGTACTTGTGTTTGGAACTCATTTGCATAAGTTTCAGATAACTTCGTAAGCTCACTTTTCATAGCTTGTGTTTCTGGCATAGCAGAAACCAATGCAGTATAATCAACATGACCAATTTTTTGAGCTTGTGCAAAATTTATACCTGTAAATAGTATAAGTCCTAATAAAATAATTCTCACTTTTTTCATCTTTCTAAATAATTTGTAATTAATGTATTTGTTATTTTCAGTTTTAATTTATATTCTCTTTTAATTTTTCGCGTTCTTTTTTTCGATCTTCAATTTCTTTTAATTTAGCAGCTCTTCTATCTTCGGATACTTTTTTAAGTGAATCTCTCAGTTTTTCTCTTGCTTCTTGTTGTATTTTTATTCTTGCTTTTAATGCTGCTCTTTTAGCTTCTTTTTCTTCTGCTTTTCTTTGTTCTTCAAGTTTCCTTGCTTCTTCAGGATCAATAACTGTTCCAGTTTCTTCCTCGGTAGAAATGTCATCTGTTATTTCCGTATCTTCAACATCAATGTCAGTATTAATTACTTCAGCATTTTCAATTACAGATTCGTTATTTGGATTTGTTTTTGAAATTTTAGCTTTTTTCTTATCGTCAAGTTTCTTTCTTGTTCTATTTTTAACGATAGTATTTAAAACTAACTCACTAATATCATACTTGTTATTAGAATAAAGCATGATAAGGTCACTAGATTTATCTAATACAAAATCATATTTTTTTCTTACAGCTATTGCCTGAATAGCATTAAATACTTGATCTTGTATTGGTGTTACCATCTGTTTACGCAATTTATACATATCTCCTTTAGTGCCAAAATATGCTAATTGCAAGCGTTTTAATTCTTGCTTTTTGATAACAATGTCTTCTTCACGCTCTAGAATCATTTCATTTGTTAAAAGCGCTTTTTCGTTAATTAAACTTGTATTTAAGATTTCAAGTTCTCCAGATAAGCCATCTAATTTTTGTTGCCAAACTTTGACCTTGGAGTCTAACTGTGCTTGTGCTTCGTTATATTCAGGAACATTTTCTAAAATATATGCCATATCGATATAAGCAATACGTTGTGATTTCTGCCCAAAAGTGAAAGAACTAATTAATATTGATAGGATAAAAAAACTCTTTTTTATCATGATTATTTTATAATGTATTTTTACTACTTAATTTATTTGAGCAAATATACTAATTTAGTTAAAACTGTTGACCAATAATGAAATGAGTTTGCCATCCAGATATTGCATTTGTTCCAGGAACTTCATCAAATCCATACCCAAAGTCAATACCAAGTAAACCAAAAGCAGGCATAAATACTCTTATACCACCTCCTGCAGATCTTTTTAATTCAAACGGCCTGAAACTTTCAAAAGAATTAAATGAGTTACCACCTTCTAAAAATCCTAGAGCATAAATAGATGCTGAAGGTTTTAAAGTTATAGGATAACGCAACTCAAAAGCAATTTTATTATAAACAGTCCCACCTGCTACAGACGTTAAACTTTGATTTGGGTATCCTCTTAATGCTACAACTTGACGACCATCATATTGACCAGTTGCCATACCATCTCCACCTACATAAAATCTTTCGAATGGTGAAACACCAATATCATCATTGTACGCTCCTAAAAACCCAAATTCTGCATTTGACATCAATACCATTTCTTTCCAAATAGTAGTAAACCATCTTCCGGTAAAGTTAATTTTATAATATTCTAACCACTCAAATTTTTCTTCGTCAGTCATACCTGTATAATCCTTATCATTAAAGGCAGAATAAGGAGGAGTAACTTCTAATATTAAGTTGAATTGAGATCCGTATCTTGGATAAATCGGACTAGGTCCAGTAGAATTTCTACCAAAATTAGCTGTAAAATTCAAGTTATTTGATATACCATCATTAAATCCAAAAGTTGATAAAAAGAAATTATTCAAATTAAATCTTTGATAATTTAAAGAGGTTGATAAAGTAAAGAAATCATCAGGCCATTTTAAACGTTGACTCAATCCAACTGATGCTCCAATAATATCCAACATTTGATCCTTATTTACATCTCGACTTGAATAATCATAACCATATTGGCGTGAATTATAAATGGAGAAGTTAAAACCTTTTGGTCGCTTTCCTCCCCACCAAGGTTCAGAAAATGAAAGACTATAGGTTCTAGAAAATTTACTTGCTTGTAATCTTAAAGAAACGCTTTGACCATCACCTCTGGGTACTGGTTTATATTCATCCCAATTAAAAATATTTTTAACAGAGAAGTTGTTGAACGAAAGTCCTAATGTACCTACAAAAGTTCCACCACCATAACCTCCTTGTAATTCAATTTGACTCGAACCTTTTTCGGTTACACTATATTCGATATCGGCTGTTTTGTCAGCATGATTTGGTTTTACATCAGGCACAATACTCTCAGGATCAATATAGCCTAACTTACCCAATTCTCTAATAGATCGTACAATTTCTTGCTTGCTAAATAAATCTCCTGGTTGTGTTCTTATTTCTCTATATAATACGTGATCATTGGTAACATCATTACCAATTACTGTAATTTTATTAAGTGTAGCTGGTTCATCTTCATGGATTCTTACTTCAATATCAATAACATTATTTTCTGCACTAGTTTCAACTAAGTCAACATTAGAGAATAGAAAACCATTATTGTAATATGCATTTGAAATATCATTAGAATCTGGACTACCATCACCTTTTACTCTTTCATTTAATACTTTACCGTTGTATGTAACCCCTTCTTCAATTCGTAAGATATTTTGAAGTTGTTGATCTGTAAATGCAGAGTTTCCAATAAAGTTAATATCTCCAAACTTGTATCTTTCACCTTCATTTAAAGTAATATCTAAGTTAATAGTATTATCATCATTAAAAGAAATGGAATCTTTAATTACAATTGCATCTCTAAATCCTTTTTCTTGATATTTTTCAATTAGATTATCAATATCCTCATCATAAACATCATCAATAAATTTTGAAGGTTTAAAAAGGTTGTAGATTCTTTTTTCTTTTGTTTTCTTAAGATATTTTCTAAGTTTTTTATCACTAAAAACACGGTTGCCATGAAAAGTAATATTTTCAATTTTTACTTTTTCACCTTTATCAATTAAAACAAGTGCATCTTCTGTATTTGTGTTAGTGGTATCAAGTTTAGTATTAATAGTAGCTTTGGTGTTTAAAAATCCTTTTTCACGA
>DAOUQH010000031.1 GCA_030625645.1 Flavobacteriia bacterium
AGAAACTAAGCCTATGTTAAATACATCTCATGGGTTTGTGCCTTGGGATGATTCTCACCATCCAGATATTTCTCAAACTGCAGGTGAATTAGATGGTCGTTGGGTTTTTATTAATGGTAATAATACACCTCGTATTGCAAAAATTGATTTAACAACTTTTGAAACTACTGAGATTATTGAAATACCTAATAGTGCAGGTAACCACAGTTCTTCTTTCGTTACTGAAAACACTGAATATGTAGTTGCAGGAACTCGTTTTTCAGTTCCAGTACCTCAACGTGATATGCCTATAAAAGACTATAAAGGAAATTTTAAAGGCGCTTTATCTTTTATTTCTGTAGATCCTGAAGATGGTGGAATGGACATTAAATTCCAAATTCTAATGCCTGGTTTTGATTATGATTTATCGCATCCTGGACGTGGAAAATCTCATGGATGGTTCTTCTTTACCACCTATAATACTGAAGAAGCTAGTACTCTTCTAGAAGTTAATGCATCACAAAATGATAAAGATTTTATTGCTGCTATTAACTGGAAAAAAATTGAAGAATATGTTAAAAATGGTGGAGGTAAAAAAATGGCTACAAAATATGCCCATAATGTTTATGACCATGAAACACATTCTGCAACTTCAACTATGAAGAAAGAAGTGCTAACTATAGATCCAGCCGATGTTCCAGGTGCAATTTATTTCTTACCAACACCAAAATCTCCACACGGTTGTGATGTTGATCCAACTGGCGAATATATTGTAGGTAACGGTAAATTAGCTGCTGAGTTAACAGTTCATTCTTTTACAAAAATGTTGGCTGCAATTGAAGGGAAGAAATTTGATGGTGAAGCTTATGGAATTCCAATATTAAATTATGAAGACATTTTAGCTGGTGCTGTAAAACAACCAGGCTTAGGTCCACTACATACGGAATTTGACGGAAAAGGAAATGCATATACCACTTTCTTCATCTCATCTGAAGTTGTGAAATGGAAATTAGGTACTTGGGAAGTTGTAGATAGAAAACCAACTTATTATTCTGTAGGTCATTTAATGATACCAGGGGGTAATTCAAGAAAACCTTATGGTAAATATGTACTTGCCATGAATAAAATTACAAAAGATCGTTATTTACCTACTGGTCCAGAAGTTACGCAATCTGCACAATTATATGATATTACAGGTGAAAAAATGGAACTTTTATTAGATTTTCCAACTATAGGAGAACCACACTATGCAGCTGGTATTCCTGCTGAAAAATTAACAGCTAATTCTAAAAAAATATATAAATTAGAAGAAAACAAACATCCTTACGCCGTTTCAACTGAAGCTGAAGCTAAAGTAACTAGAAATGGGAATGAAGTTCATATTTATATGACTATGATTCGTTCTCACTTTGCACCAGATAATATTGAAGGTGTTCAAGTTGGTGATAAAGTTTATTTCCACGTAACTAATTTAGAGCAAGATTATGATGTACCACATGGTGTTTCTATGATTGGTGCACAAACATCTGAACTTTTAATTATGCCTGGACAAACAGAAACTTTTGTTTGGTATCCAAAAGAAGTAGGAGTTTGGCCATTCTACTGTACAGATTTCTGTTCAGCTCTACACCAAGAAATGCAAGGTTATGTACGTGTATCTCCAAAAGGATCTAGCGTACCAATTTCATTTACTTTAGATGGCGATGCTGTTGATGTAGAATAATTATTAAAGATATTATTTATTGATAAAACGGACAGGCAGAGGGGGTGTTTGTCCGTTTTTATTAAAAATCACTAATCAAAAAAATAATTAAAATGAAGAAATCAAAATTATTAATGATAGTAGGATCCTTACTATTAATTGGATTATTTGTGTTTCCATTGTGGAATATTACGCTAGAAGCGCCACAATATCCAATACCATTAGGAATGGATATTCATATCAATAAATTTCATGACACCAATGAACACGATATAAAAAACATCAATTTAATGAATCATTATGTTGGTATGCAATATATTCCAGAATCTATACCAGAGTTTAAAATTTTCCCAATTGTTATTGGTATAATGATTGTTTTAGGTGTTATTATTGGATTTATCGGAGATTATAAATGGTTTTTATTTTGGTTTATTTTAATGTCTGTATTAGGAATCGCAGGTATGTACGATTTTTACTTGTGGGAATATGACTATGGTCATAATTTAGATCCAAAAGCGATTATGAATTTTAAAAATCCTGATGGTAGTCCGATGGGCTTTCAACCACCACTATGGGGATCAAAGGATATCTTAAATTTTACAGCACATTCTTACCCTAGAACCGGAGCATTTTTAATGTTTTTTGGTATGTTTTTAACTTTTATTGCATTTTTTGTAGGGAAGAAAGAAGCCAAGAATTAATCAAAAATTAGTTTTGTTAATATAGTATCTTTGGGCATGATTTAATTTTAATTATGTTCAATTTTACTGTTTTTATTTAAACCCTAACGATTATAATGATGAAAAATATACTATTCACTTTTATTACAATTACCATATTATTTACTTCTTGTAAAGTAGAACCCGAAGCTATAAATTATGGAAAAGATCAATGTAATTTTTGTAAGATGAATATTGTCGATAAGCAACATGCTGCACAATTAGTTACTCAAAAAGGAAAACAATATAAATATGATGCTATTGAATGTATGCTAAATGAAATGAGTGAAAATGAACAATTAAACAATGCTTCTATTTTTTTGGTAAGTGATTTTGGCGAAAGTCAAATGATTGATGCTGCCACAGCTACTTATTTAATCAGTGAGGGTATAAAAAGTCCTATGGGAGCTTTTTTATCTGCATTTTCCACTTTAGACAAGGCAAAATCTGCACATAAAGAGCACGGTGGTGAAATATTTACTTGGCAATCTATCAAGAATAAATTTTCGGTTAAGTAGTGTCAAAAACTATCAGTAGATTACTAATAATGATAAATGAAATTTTTATTATATCTCTAAAAAGGAGTTTCTTTATACTTACTCTGTTTTTAAGTGTAAATATATTTGCACAACAAATTGAAGTTTGTGAAACTTGTGAATTTAGTGATATTCAAACTGCGATTGATAGTTCCAAAAATGGAGGTATTATCTTAATTAAAAAAGGTCACTATAAAGTTAAAAATCTAACCATAACTAAGTCAATTCATATTATTGGAGAGGACCTACCTATAATTGATGGCCAATTTAAAGAATATGTTTTTAAAATTAATGCAAATGATTTTTCTCTGGAAGGATTAAACATTATTAATCCTGGACAAAGTTACACCAAAGATTTTGCCGCTGTTTTGGTATCAAAAAGTAAAAACTTTAGTATTAAAAATAATATTCTAGAAAAAGTTTTCTTCGGATTGTTAATAGAAAAATCACGTTATGGATCAATTTCTAATAACGAGGTTTCGAGTGATGGAGTTGACGAAGCAGGTTCGGGTAATGGTGTTCATCTTTGGAATTGTTCTAATATGAAAGTTTATAATAATGAATTATATAATTTGCGTGATGGAATCTATTTTGAATTTGTAAAAAAGAGTGAAATCTATGAAAATTACAGCCATCATAATATAAGGTATGGGTTGCATTTTATGTTTTCTAACAATAATAATTACCATCACAATAAATTTTATAAAAATGGTGCAGGAGTAGCTGTGATGTTCTCTAAATTTATTGAAATGAGACATAATAAATTTTTGGAAAACTGGGGCTCGGCTTCTTATGGATTACTTTTAAAAGAGATTTACGATGCAGAAATTGAAAATAATCTATTTGAACAAAATACAATAGCAATAAATGTTGACGGATCAACTCGAATTAATTATAAAAATAACACTTTTTCACGAAATGGTTGGGCTGTAAAAGTTGTTGGAGCATGTTATGAAAACATATTTTTTCAAAATAACTTTATGAATAATGCATTTGATCTTTCCTATAATAGTAAAATAAATAGTAATAAATTTGATAAAAATTATTGGAGCGATTATTCGGGTTATGACTTGGATAAAGATGGGATAGGTGATATTCCCTATCGTCCGGTAAAATTATTTTCTTATATCGTTAATCGTACTCCCGAAACAATTGTTTTATTAAGAAGTTTATTTGTTGATATTATCAATTTTTCGGAAAAAGTATCACCAGTATTTACCCCTGATAATTTAACAGATAATCAACCATTAATGTATATGATTCAATGATTCAGATAAAAAACTTACATAAAAGATTTGGAAAACTTGTAGTTTTAGACAGCTTAGATCTCGAAATTAAAACAGGTGGAATCTTTGCAATTCTCGGACCAAATGGTTCTGGAAAAACTACATTGATTAAAAGTATTTTGGGCATGGTAATTCCTAATAAAGGAGATATTAAATTTAAACAAAAGAGTGTTTTACAGCAATGGGGTTATCGAAATCAAATTAATTATTTACCACAAATAGCAAACTTTCCTGCTAATTTAACTGTAAATGAATTAATTGAAATGGTGAAAAATTTGCGACCTAAACAAGCTGGCGAACAAGAATTAATTTCTCTATTTGGCTTAGAACCATTTTTAAATAAGAAATTAGGAAACCTATCAGGAGGAACAAAACAAAAAGTAAACATTGTGCTTACTTTTATGTTTGATAGTGAATTAATTATACTTGATGAACCTACAACAGGCTTAGATCCAATTAGTTTAATTTCATTAAAAATGATTATCCAAAAGGAAAAAGAGAAAGGAAAAACCATTTTAATCACCACACATATTATGAGTTTAGTTGAAGAAATTGCAGATAAAATTGTGTTTTTATTAGATGGCAATATTTATTTTAAAGGCTCTGTTAGTGAGTTAAAAGAAAAGACGGGACAGGATGATCTAGAACATGCAATTGCTAAAATAATTTCAAGAAAAGATGTTTAAAATATTAAAATATAGTTTTTATGACCTAATGCGTAGCAGATGGAGTTACGTATATTTTATTTTTTATTTGGCATTGGGATTTATATTATTATTTTTAAATAATGATGTAAATAAGGCTGTAATTACCTTAATGAATATCATCATCGTTTTAACGCCTTTAATTGGAACTGTTTTTGGAGTGATGTATTATTATAATTCAAAAGAATTTACAGAACTTTTATTGGCACAACCAATTAAACGAAGCAAAATATTTATGGGGCAATATTTAGGGATTTCTATCTCGTTGACCCTAAGTTTAGTGTTAGGACTTGGTATTCCGTTTGTAGCTTATGGTTTATTTAGATCTTCGGCAATTTTTGATTTTTCATTATTGCTTTTAGTAGGGGCATTTTTAAATTTTATTTTTGTTGCTTTATCATTTAACATAGCTTTATCTAACGAAAATAAAATCAAAGGTTTTGGCTATGCAATACTAATGTGGTTATTTTTGGCCGTAATTTACGATGGTGTTTTTTTAACATTTTTAGTGTTTTTTAATGAGTATCCATTAGATAAATTCTCATTGATAGCCACCATGTTCAACCCAATAGATTTATCTCGAATTTTAATTTTATTAAAATTAGATATCTCTGCTCTTTTAGGATATACAGGTGCTGTATTTAGAAAATTCTTTGGAACCAATTTGGGTATGACACTTTCAATATTCATATTAGTTTTATGGATAATTTTTCCTGTTTGGAGAATGAATAGAAAATTAAAAAAGAAAGATTTCTAGTATTCTAATAGAAACAATAATTTAGAAATTATTTACTTCTATCAACAAAATTGATTATTTTACACAAAATAAAGCAATTGAATAAAATCAAATGGCAAACTACAAACCTAAAAGTAGATTAACAGCAAAAGATTACATCAATGGTGTTTTGAAATGTGATAGAGTAATTTTGTCAAGAGCTATTACAATAATAGAAAGCAATCTGGAAAGTGATAAAATCCTTGCAAAAGAAATTATTCAAACCATTTTACCAAATTCTGGAAATTCAATCAGAATCGGAATTACAGGTGTACCCGGAGTTGGTAAAAGTACTTTTATTGAAGCTTTTGGAAAACATCTAATAAGTCAAGGGAAAAAAGTAGCCATTTTATCAATCGATCCTAGCAGCCAACGTTCACGAGGAAGTATCCTTGGTGACAAAACTCGTATGGAGGAATTAGTAAATATGGAGGATGCTTATATTAGGCCTTCAGCTTCTGGCGATACTCTTGGAGGTGTTGCAAATAAAACTGGAGAAACAATGCTACTTTGTGAAGCTGCCGGATATGATGTAATTCTTATTGAAACTGTTGGAGTTGGACAATCTGAAACTGCTGTTCATGCAATGACCGATTTCTTTTTGCTTTTAATGCTATCTGGGGCTGGTGATGAACTACAAGGTATAAAAAAAGGAATTATGGAAATGGCTGATATGATAGTTATAAATAAAGCCGATGGAGATAATATTCGCCAAAGTGAAATGGCAAAACTACAATATAAAAATGCCTTACATATTTTTCCTCAATCAGAATCTGGCTGGACTCCGGTTGTTAGTACAGCATCATCAATAAATAATATTGGAATAGACACAGTTTGGAATGAAATTTTAAAGTATAAAGAAATCGTTTCCAAAAATGGCTATTTTAATAAAAATAGAAATCATCAGCAAATACAATGGATGTATAATAATATTAATGAAGAATTAAAAAGATTATTCTATACATCTGAGGGAGTCAAAAATCATTTAAAAAATTACGAAAATGAAATTGTAAGCTCAAAAATATCACCTGTGAAAGCTGCACAAAAGATTATTGATGCGTTTAAAAACTCATTTTAGTAATTCTTAGAAAATAAAAAACCATCTTATGAGTGTTTACTCCGATAAATTTATTTAGTGAATAGTTCCATAAAAAAAGGCAGTAATTTTTGATTACTACCTTCATATAAAATTTAAGTCGCTAAAATCTGTATCAATACAAGACGATACAAAAACTTATTAAAATACTATATTTGTGAGATACGCATTGTATTAACTTTACCTTTTTCCTTTACAGGCATTGAGCTAAGATTTATAACAAAATCATTTTTTTCGGCATAGCCTCTTTCTTCTGTCATTTTATTCAAATCTTTTACCGTATCATCAGTACTAACCATCTTATCATAATAATGAGCTTTTACACCCCATAATAAATTAAGCATTGCTAAAATTCGTGTATTCTCTGAAAAAGCTAAAATATTTGAATGTGGTCTGAATGCAGAAATTTGAAAAGCTGTATATCCACTATTTGTTAAAGTTGTAATTGTAGTAGCTTCTATTTCATCAGCTAGGTTTGCAGCTTGTTTACAAATAGACTTTGTAATAAATCGTTCATTCACACATTGTACTTGTGAAACTGGGTTATGAACCAATTCAGAATTTTCAACACTTTCAATAATTTTTCTCATTGCCCGTATAACATCTTTTGGATATTTTCCTACTGAAGTTTCACCCGAAAGCATTACTGCATCTGCACCATCCATAATTGAATTTGCCACATCGTTTACCTCTGCTCTAGTAGGCACCTGATTGGTAATCATGGTTTCCATCATTTGAGTGGCAATAATTACAGGAATACGTGCTTCTTTAGCTTTCTTTACAAGGTTTTTTTGTATAATTGGCACATCATTCATAGGAATTTCTACACCAAGATCACCACGAGCAACCATTAATCCATCACAATGGCTAGTAATTGCATTAATATTAGCAACTGCCTCTGGTTTTTCAATCTTTGCAATTACAGGAATTTTATAATTAGAATTTTCTCTGATCAAATCATTCAACATTTCTAAATCGTCTGGGGTACGAACAAAAGAAAGTGCAATCCAATCAACTTCTAGTTGAATAGCATAGAGAGCATCTTTTTTGTCTTTTTTAGTTAAAGCAGGAAGTGAAATTTTTGTATTTGGCAGATTTACACCTTTTTTAGAATTTAGTTTTCCTCCACGTAAAACTTTGGTAACAACTTCTTTTTCTCCATCAGTTTTTATAACTTCAAAGAGTAATTTCCCATCATCTACTAAAATATTTTCACCAACTTTTACATCTTTTGGAAAATCACCATAAGTCATATATGCTTTTTCAGATGTGCCTTCACATTTTTCAGTAGTAAAAGTAAAAATATCACCAACGTTTAATTTAACTTTATCGGCCATTTTACCAACTCTTAATTTTGGCCCTTGCAGGTCAGCTAAAATGGCTACATGATACCCTCTTTTTTTGTTAATTTCTCTAATGTATTTTACCTTTTTGGCTACATCCTCATAATCTGCATGAGAAAAATTAACTCTAAAAACATTTACTCCAAGTACCATCATTTCTTCTAACATCTCTTTTGAGTCTATGGCTGGACCAAGTGTAGCAACAATTTTTGTTTTTTTACGCAATTTCATCTTCCTAAGTTTTTATCAAAATATTAAATAATCTTTCGATTTTAATTTGTTTGGTTCTACGGTATAAAGGGCTATTATATTTTTTATCCCTTTAATTTTTTGCATTATTAACTGCAAAGACTCTGAGTCAATATTTCCACTTATTTTAATAAAAAAATCAACTTTTCTCTTCTCTGGAATCAAATAAGAAACCTTTGGCTCATTTTGAAAAAGATTAGCAAAATCAAATTTTTCTTTTTCAAAAAAATACTGTTTATTACTAATAAGAGACCAGGATTTATAATTTACTTCATCTTCATAAACAAAAAATGAAAAGCTACAACCTTTAGATTCAAAATCTAAATCTTCTCTATATCTTTTAAATTTCAAATTTAAAACCTTATTTAAAAAAAATGCCAATCTATAATCTTCTAAAGATGTATGTACACCGATTAATGTATAATCATGTTCATATTCAAAATCAAATGATAGGGTTTTTGACAATTTTATTAAGTTCGTTTAAATTTTTTCAAAAATACATATACTTAATCTAAAAAACATGATTTTTATTATAAATCCGTAGTTTAATCAACTGTTTTTAAAGCTTAGTCCTAATTTTTTTCTATCTGATCTTGAAGTTTATAATAAGCACGTTTTGAAGCAATTTCTTCAGCTTTTTTCTTAGAAGTTCCTCGTCCTTTTGAAATCTGTTCGTTGTCTATATATAATTTTACGCTAAAATGTTTAAGTTTATCATTACCTGTATCCTCGTAATTTTTAAACTTAATTTTCTTTTTGTGCTTTTGGCACCATTCAATTAATACACTTTTATAGCTAGTAATCTTACCTTCTAGACGTTCAATATCTACATAAGGCTCAATAACATTTCTATAAATAAATTTTTCGCAAAAATTATATCCTCTATCTAAATGTATTGCACCAATTAAGGCCTCAAATAAATTTCCATAAATATTGTCTCCAAAATTTTTATTTGGAATATTACTTTCTACTAAATCTAGTAATCCTAAATCTTTTCCTAATTCATTCAGATGTTCACGACTAACTATCTTCGAACGCATCTGTGTCAGAGTGCCTTCATCAGCCTTTGGTAATTTTTTAAATAAATAATTTGCAATTACTGATCCTAAAACAGCGTCTCCTAAATATTCCATTCGTTCATAATCAATAAGAACTCCGTTCTTATTTTTTTTCTTCATTGAACTATGGGTAAATGCTTCTTTAAAAAAAGAAAGATTTCTTGGTTTATATCCCAAAAGATCTCTTATTGAATCCATAAAAATAGTATCCTCTTTATTATAGGAACTTCTTATTTTACGGATAAAATTCATAAAAAGTAATTATTCTTCTAGTTTCTTAAATAAAACGCATGCATTGTGACCTCCAAAACCAAAAGTATTACTCATAGCTATTTTTACATCACGTTTTTGTGCTTTGCTAAAGGTAAGATTTAATTTTGGATCTATCTGATCATCATCAGTAAAATGATTAATTGTTGGCGGGACAATTCCATTTTTAATTGCTAAAATTGAAGCAATAGACTCTATTGCTCCAGCAGCACCTAATAAATGACCTGTCATTGATTTTGTAGAATTGATATTTAGATTATATGCATGTTCTCCAAAAACAGCCTTAATAGCTTTTAACTCTGCAACATCTCCAAGTGGTGTAGATGTACCGTGTAAATTTACTGCATCAACTTCTTCTGGTTTAATTCCTGCATTTTGCAAACAGTTTTCCATAACAGCTTTTGCTCCTAAACCTTCAGGGTGTGGTGCAGTGATATGATAAGCATCGGCAGATAAACCTCCACCAATAACTTCAGCATAAATTTTTGCTCCTCTGGCTTTTGCATGCTCATATTCTTCTAATATTAACGATCCCGCTCCTTCTCCAATCACAAAACCATCACGATCTTTATCAAATGGTCTTGAGGCTGTTGCCGGATCATCATTACGTGTTGATATTGCCTGAAGTGCATTAAACCCTCCTACTCCTGCAATTGTTATACATGATTCAGATCCTCCACTTACAATAACATCGGCTTGATCTAATCTAATATAATTTAAGGCATCAATCAACGAATTTGCTGAAGATGCACATGCAGAAACTGTAGTAAAGTTTGGACCACGTAAACCATGTTTGATTGAAATTTGACCAGGTGCAATATCTGCAATCATTTTGGGTATAAAGAAAGGATTAAATCTAGGTGTACCATCCCCTGCTGCAAAGTTCAAAACTTCATTTTGAAAAGTTTCTAAACCTCCTATTCCTGCTCCCCAAATAACACCTATTCTATTGGTATCTTCATTTTCAAAATCCAAACCAGAATCAGCAATAGCTTCATCTGAAGCAACCATAGCATATTGGGTGAATTTATCCATTTTACGAGCGTCTTTTCTGTTAAAAAAATCAGTAACATTAAAGTTCTTAAGTTCACAAGCAAATTGTGTTTTAAATTTTGAAGCATCAAAATATGTTATTGGTGATGCTCCACTAACTCCGTTAACCAAACTTTCCCAATATTCATCAACATTATTTCCAATAGGTGTTAATGCACCTATGCCTGTTACTACAACTCGTTTTAATTCCATATAAATAAATTAATAAAACACAAAACTACGAGCATCACTATTATTTGTAATACCCGTAGTAAATTCTGTATCTAAAAATGATTATTTTTTAGCTTCTTCTATGTAGCTAATAGCTTGACCTACAGTACCGATATTTTCAGCTTGATCGTCTGGGATTTGAATATCAAATTCTTTTTCAAATTCCATGATTAATTCAACTGTATCTAGTGAGTCTGCTCCTAAATCATTTGTGAAGTTAGCTTCCTGAGTTACTTCATTTTCGTCAACTCCTAATTTATCAACGATAATTGCTTTTACTCTTGATGCAATGTCTGACATAATTTTCAATTTTATATTAATATGGCTGCAAAAATAATAAACTTTAGATTTAAAATTGCAAATTCAAGCAAAAAATTAATAATATAAATCTATTTTACATAAAAATCAACCTTCCTTTTTAAAAATAATAAAATATAATTCTTTATTTTGCCTTAAATTACAACTGATATGACACGTATTATTATTTTTGCTTCAGGCTCGGGAACAAATGCCGAAAATATTATAAAATATTTTGATAATAATAAGAATCTAAAAGTAACTTATACCGTTACAAATAATAAAAATGCAGGTGTTTTAGAGCGTGCTGAACGCTTACTTATTCCCTCAAAAGTATTTTCAAAAAAAGAATTAAACTCTAATAAATTCTTACAATTTCTAATAAATGAAGCTGATATAATTATTCTTGCCGGATTTTTATTGAAAATTCCTAGAGAAATAATCCAAGAATTTCCTAATAAAATCATCAATATTCATCCTGCATTACTTCCAAAATATGGAGGAAAAGGAATGTTCGGAATGCATGTACATGAAGCTGTTGTGAAAAATAATGAAAAAGAATCTGGCATTACCATACATTACGTAAATGAAAATTATGATGAAGGTGCAATTATTTTTCAAAAAGCAGTTACTTTAACTAAAAATGACACTCCAAAAGATGTTGCTGCAAAGATTCATATATTAGAGCAAGAAAACTTCCCTCAGGAGATAGAAAAAGTAATATTAAAATAGTTTATGCAAGTAAATATTTATACAGATGGTGCTTGTAGCGGGAACCCTGGAAAAGGTGGTTATGGCATTGTAATGGAATGGGTTGGTAAAACTATTTTACCTGAAGGTAAACCTTATATAAAGGAATTTTCCGAAGGTTTTAGAAAAACTACCAACAACCGAATGGAACTACTTGCGGTAATTATAGCTTTAGAGCAATTAAAAAAAGAGAATCTCAACGTTTTAATTGTATCTGATTCTAAATATGTAATCGATTCTGTTGTAAAAGGCTGGCTTTTCAACTGGGTAAAAAAAGGTTTTAAAGATAAAAAAAATCCCGATTTATGGAAAAGATTTTTAAAAACTTATGGCAAGCATAATATAAAATTTCAATGGGTAAAAGGACATAGTAACCATCCTCAAAATGAACGTTGTGACCGATTGGCTGTAGCAGCATCACAAAAAAATAATCTTTTAATAGATGAAGGATATGAAAAAAAAACTAAAAAATTATTCTAAATTTCTCCCTCCCATTCTTTATAAAATTGCTCTAAATATTGTTCCATAAATTGATGTCTATTTTCGGCTATTTTTCTGGCTGTTTTGGTATTCATTTTATCCTTTAAAAGCAGTAACTTTTCGTAAAAATGATTAATAGTTGGTGCAGTACTTTTTTTATAGGCTTCTTTACTTTGGTTAATATTTGATTTGATAACAGGATTATACATTTCACGATCCTTAAAGCCACCATAATTAAAAGCTCTAGCAATACCAATAGCACCAATAGCATCTAATCTGTCTGCATCTTGAATAACATCTAATTCTTTAGAGGAAAATTCTTTTAAATTAGAATCTAAACTATTCTTATAAGAAATGTTGTTAATAATATTCTCTATATGATTGATTATGCCTTCATCAATTTTTAAGCTTTCTAAAAAATTTCTAGCAATTTTTGGTCCAATACTTTCATCTCCATCATGAAATTTTGCATCAGCAATATCATGTAAAAGTGCTCCAAGTTCTACAATAAACAAATCAACATTTTCATTTTTAGATATAAGTTTTGCATTTTTCCAAACTCTTTCTATATGAAACCAATCATGGCCACCTTCAGCGTCTTGTAGAGTTGTTTTTACAAATTGTATTGTTTTACTTATTATTTCTGAATTGTTCATGGTGCAAATTAAAAAATCCTCTGTAAAAAAACAGAGGATTTGTAGAACTTAATTTTTAAAGAAAAACATATTTAATCTAAGAATACAAAACTGTTAATTATAAACCGCTTTGCATTTTCCATCTTCACAAACTGTTCCATCAGGTGGCATCACGACCATACAATCTGAAACTATATTCCACTTTTTATTATATTCTTTTTCTAGCCTATTATAAATTTCAACCTTTGCCATTAATTCTACAACATCTATTGAATTTGAATAAACAAGATATTCCCAATATCCGCCACAGGATTTACTACCAAAGCCAATAAAATCACAAGAATATTCAGTTGAACATATAGATCCATCAGCAATCAATTTTATTTCTTTAGCCAATTCATCTAAAGCCTGTCTTTCTACTTGCTGTTTAACAGTATCTTTTACATCTTCGCAATCAAAAGCTAAAAATGTGAGAAAAATAAAGAGGTATTTCATTTTAAAAAAAATTATTTATTTCCCTATCAGTTAAATATTTGTAAATGGTGTTAACAAAATTCATCATAAGCTCCAGTAAGATTTGCTGCAATCATTTCAGCAGATCTTCCTTCGATATGATGGCGCTCTAGCATGTGTACCAGCTGTCCATCTTTAAACAATGCAATTGATGGTGATGAAGGTGGAAACGGAATCATAAACTCTCTTGCTTTCTCAGTCGCTTCTTTTTCTACTCCTGCAAAAACTGTTGTTAAATTATCTGGTTTTTTATCTAATTGTAAAGATGCAATAACTCCTGGTCGAGCAGTACCTGCCGCGCATCCGCATACAGAGTTTACTACAACCAAAGTTGTTCCTTCTTTTTTTATTGTATTTTCAACTTCTGCTGCTGTTTTTAACTCATTAAAGCCTGCATTTACCAATTCTTCACGCATTGGTTCTACTATTTCTTCTGGATACATAAATTTTATTTTTTTAGTTTTTTATAGACGGCAAATATAAGAAATGAATCTTTACTATTTACAAAAACTGTAGGATGTGAAATATAAAAAACTTTAACATTTTCTTTCTTTTTCAATTACAAGTCTATTTAATCCATCCATTTATAATTAAATGTATATTTGCACTTTTAAACACAATATAGATTATGGCAAACTTTTCAAAATGGTTAGGGGCAAGTTTAGGTTGGACCTTTGCTGGTCCGATAGGTGGGATTTTAGGTTTCGTTTTAGGAAGTTTTATTGATGAATTTTCTAGTAAAGATTTAATGGATTTCCAAAATCAAAGACCCCAACCAGCTACAACAAGTTCTGGTGATTTTGAAGTGAGTTTGTTGATCTTAGCTGCAGTTGTAATTAAAACAGATGGTAAAACTGATGAACGTGAGTTAAATTTTGTACGTCAATCTTTTATAAGCATGTATGGTGAAAAACGTGCTAATCATGCTTTTAAACTTTTTAAAGGAATAATAAAGAACAATAATGTCTCTACGCGTCAGGTTTGTATACAGATTCGTGAGAATATGAATCACGCTACTCGTTTGCAATTAATGCACTTTTTATTTGGAGTTGCTAAAGCTGATGGAAATGTCACCGAAGCTGAACTAAATAAAATTCATACCATTTCGGGATATTTATATATTAATCAAAATGATTTTAATTCTATCAAAGCCATGTTTTATGATGAAGTTGATAGCTCATATAAAATATTGGAAATTAATAAATCAGCAACCGATGATGAAGTTAAAAAAGCTTACCGTAAAATGGTAAAAAAATACCATCCTGATAAATTACGTGGTCTTGGAGCAGAGCATATTAAAGGTGCCGAAGAAAAATTTAGACAAGTACAAAAAGCCTATGAACAAATTCAGAAAGAACGAGGGATTTAACTGTCTGGTTAAAAATTCCTCGTTCTTTTATTTGAGCGTATGTTAATCTGATCGATTATTAATCGATTTCTTCTAAAAATTCATCAATTGCTTCCTGGATTTCTAGTTTTTTTGTGCGTTGATGGGTAATACCAAAACCATCCAGAGATTTTTTCATAAACTTACCTACTCTTCCAACAATAAGCACATCAACATCTTTTAACAAATCTCTCATTTCATCATGTGAATGCTCTCCTTCTCCTTTTTTATGATCATGATGACCATGCCCTTCTCCATGATCATGTTGTCCGTGACCGTGGCCGTGTCCATGGTCATGATGCTCATGTGTATTTTCAAAATACTCTACATTTATAACTCTAGAGTCTTCTATTTCATAAGTTGCAAATTCTTTGCAACGACCGGTTCGTTTTGCGATTGTTTTTCTGTCGTTTGTAGGAAATGAAATTTTCATATTTTTATTTTTATAATTAACAATTCTGTTTTAATAATTACATACCTGGAATTCTTGGGATCTTCTTTAGTTTGGAATTTTTAAAATACCAGCCCCAGCCTCTTTTCATCCAGTGGCCAATAATCGGAAGTGGAAATATTACTTCTTTATTATGATTTCGATAAACAAAAGCAGCGCCATCTCCACTATCCATCACACAAAGAATATTTAAGTGCTCTTTGTAGCCTTTTCTTATGTCGCTTCCTTTTTCCTTTTCAACAATATTGAAAGCCAGATTTCTTGCCATTACTTCGGCAATATGACCTTGTTTTGCTTTCCATCCGGGCCCTTCTAATGCAGAAGAATCTCCAACAGCATAAATATGAGTTTTACTAACTTTTTCACCTTTATCAAACTGTACTTCCTGGTAGTCGTCAATTTTAATAAATCCAGCCTCCGATAAAGGTAAATCTGAAGCGTTATAAAAAACATCGTGACCTTGTAATGCCGGGATGTACATAGTATAATCACTATGTAATTTTGTATCATCTACAAATTCAATCCCATCGGTAACAAATTTTTTAATTGATTTTCCAATGTGTTTATCAATTTTTAATCGGTGATAATAAGCATCCATAAATTCGGGTGCTTTTTTACCCATTTTGGCTCCGGGATTTTGAACAGGAGAAAAGAATACTAATTTGAATTTATTACGTTTATGATGTTTCTTTAAATAGTTATTTACATTAAATAGTAATTCATACGCTGGTCCTCCTCTAACAGCACTTTTATCATGTGGATTTCCACCAAACCCCATGGCAATGGTACCTCCACCTTTTTTAATAAGTGCATCTAATTTATCTCTAAGTTCAACAGCTTCATTTGGTGCCCCACAAATTGATAAGAAATTTTCTCTTCCTTCATAATGACGTTTCCCGGCTCCCATTGCAATAATAATATAATCATAGCCCGAAAACTCCTTGTTTTTACAAACAATAATTCCTTGTTTAGCTTTAATTTCAACAACTTCATCCTTTACCCATTTAAAACCATGTGCTTTTTCTAATGATGCCATGGGAATACAAGCATCTTCAAATTTTAGTTTTTTTACTGGAATCCAAATTGAAGTTGGATAAACATATAAATAATCTCTATTACTAATTAAAGTAACATTAAATTTTTCTCTTCTTAAATAAATTGCAGCTTCAATTCCTGCGAAGCCACCTCCTAGTATTAGTACTTTTTTACTCATGAGTATTTAATTAATTTCACAACAAAATTAGATAATTCGTGTCTGAATTTATGTAGTAAACATTACGTCTAGATGTATTTTATATAACTTATAAAAGTCTAAATTTTTTATAATTGAAATTTTTATAATTTTATAGATTAAATTTTATGCCAAAAATTACATTAATTCCAGGATTTGCAATCCCTTCTTCATTTAGTACAGATAAGTGTGATATATACTCTTTATTCAATACATTTTTAACTGTAAAGTTAATATTCGTATTTAATTTTTTATAACTTAAGTTTCCTCCTAAACCAATATTTAATAAGTTATAATTATCTGAATAATCTTCAAAATCACTTACTCTATTTTGTTTGAAGGTACTTTCTAAATTTACAAAAAAGTAACCAAAATCAAGCCAATTATTGATGTCAAATTCAGCTCGAAAAGTATTGTCAAATTTATTAGCTGGAATTCTAGGAAGATAACCACCTTCTTTTTGTTTTCCTACTACAACCTCGTAAGTACTTTCGAAATGCAACCAATCTATTGGGTGTGGGTGTAAGTGTAAACCCATTTCTCCCCCATATAAATAAGCATTATTCTGCACGTAGGTATAAACATCAAAATCATGTAACTCATCCCCTGTAGGTGCAATATAAATATAGTCGAAAATATTATTATAAAAAGTATTTACAAAGAATTCAAAATGTTTACTTCTATATTCTATTGATAGATCTAATTGAAAATTTTGTTCATTTTCAAGATCTGAATTACCTATTTCCCATCTTCCTTCGTGAATGCCATTAGATGATAATTCTGATAAATTAGGGGCTCGATAGCCAGATGATAAGTTAAAACGAGTAATCATTTTTTCTTTGATAGTGGTTTTATACCCAATTGATCCTGAAAAACTATTTAATGATTTATCAATTGCTTCTATATAATGATCTTCTCCTATAATACCATGTTCTTCCGTGTCAATATTTCTATTATCGAAACGTATTCCGGCCTGAATGGCATTCTCTTTCCAATTATAATTCAAGTTACTAAAAACTCCAAAGTCATTGATATTTGCATCTGGTAAAAAAACCTGATTCCCATAATTTGTATTGGTTTGAACCATTCCTTGTGCACCAATAACAGTTTCAAACTTTCCAAACTCGGGTAAATACCATTTTGCATCGTAATTAAACGTGCTTAACAGCATATCTACTGCTTTTTTATTACTTAGCATCAATTTACGGCTATTATGAGTATATCCTAAATTAGTTTTTAGAGAGGTTGAACTTAGGGTAAAATCATTTTTTAAACTAACAATGTGATAATTCAGCTTTTGATATAATCCCATCATTTCTTTAGAAGTTTCTTGTTTGCCAATTTCTTTAGGAATACCAATTTCTGATTGGTTATAATTATATCTCAAATCGGCG
>DAOUQH010000072.1 GCA_030625645.1 Flavobacteriia bacterium
TTTTTTTATTCATCTTATAAAAAAATAGTGGATTAACATAAAATGTATATATTGTATTTTGTAATAATCTCTACTTATGGCAAAAAAAGGTAAAGAAAAAAATACAAAAAATAAGGCTAAACATGCCAAGTTAATGAATCGTAAAAAGAAAAAATTACGAGAAGATAAAGAGGCTAAAAAGTTAAGATTAAAAGAAATTACAAATAAGATCAATCAACAAAAAAAACAAGTTAATAATGGACAAAAATAATGAACCAAAATTATTATATAATTTCACTGATCTATGCAATAAATATCCCGCATTAACTGAGTATGTTTTTGTAAATAAATACAAAAACAATACTATTGATTTTTCAAATCCTAAAGCTGTAAAGACTTTAAATAAAGCAATACTTTTTACTGATTATGATATAAAATACTGGGAATTTCCTGATGAGAATCTTTGCCCTCCTATTCCGGGTAGAGCAGATTATATACGCCATTTGGAAGAATTACTTCAATCTTCAAATCAAACAAAGAATATAACAATTTTAGATATTGGAACCGGCGCAACCTGTATTTATCCATTACTTGGAAATGCTTTATACAATTGGAAAATTGTAGCTACAGATATTGATAAGGTCTCCTTGGATAATGCACAAAAAATAATTGATAATAACAAATTAAACAGTCAAATTAGTTTGAGATTACAATCGAGTGAATATAATATCTTTAAAAATATTATTAACGAGAATGATAAATTTATGGCAACAATTTGTAATCCTCCCTTTTATCATTCAAAAGAGGATACAGACAAAGAGAATCAAAGAAAATTAAAAGGTTTAGGACTTAAAAGTGAAAATAGTCATAGAAACTTTAGTGGGATTTCAAATGAATTATTTTATAAAGGTGGAGAAATTGCATTTATAAAAAGATATATAAACGAAAGCTTATTATATAAAAATAATTGTTTTTGGTTTACTATTTTGGTTTCAAAAAAAGAGAATATTCGTAAGGTAAAAGTTGCTTTAAAAAAATTGAATGCTACCGAAGTAAAATCAATTCCGATTCATCGAGGTAATAAAATTACTAGAATAATGGCTTGGACATTTCTTAACGAGGAAGAACAAAATATTTTTATCTAACAATGCAAACAAAATTAATCTGCTCAGATATTGATGGAACACTTCTAAATAAAGACAGGGAACTTTCAGTAAGAACAATTTTAGCTATAAAAAACATATCTCCTATTCCGTTTATTCTGATCTCATCTAGAATGCCAATTGCTATGTTGCATTTGCAAAAAGAATTAAATATCACCCATTTACCTATGATTGCCTATAATGGCGGGCTAATTATTGACCAAAATAAAGTCTTACATTCTACCGAAATAGATCAAAGTATTGCAGAGGATATTTTTCATTTTTGCAAAAATACTAATCTCCACTTAAGTTTATATCATGGAAATGAATGGTATGTTCCGGTAATGGATCATTGGGCTAAGAGAGAGAGTAACAATACCAAAATTACTCCTCAAGTTCAGGATATTGAAATTACTTTAAAAAACTGGAAATCAGAAAATAAAGGTGCTCATAAAATAATGGTAATGGGCAATGAAAATGAAATTGATAAATTAGCTACACTAATTGAAACAGATTTTAATGAGAATATTATTGGATACCGATCTAAGTCAACTTACCTAGAAATATCACATAAAAATATTTCAAAAAAAACAGCTATTGAACAACTTATATATCAAAAATACCCAAATTTATCTCTTAAAAATATTTTGGCTTTTGGTGACAATTACAATGATATTGAAATGTTAATTTCGGTTGGATTAGGTATAGCAGTACAAAATGCAATAAAAGAAGTTCTACAAATATCAAAACAAATAACAAATAGTAATATTGATGATGGGGTTGCTAGATTTTTAGAAAAAATTCATTAAAAAATCAACTTTCTATTAAATCAGGATGATTTACAATTAGTTCAATTTTTTTTATAATCACCGTAATTTGATCCATTTGTTCTTCAATACTACTAAAGAAAATACTTACATCTCTATCTTTCCAACTATCTGATATTACTCTTGCACCTAAACTTATTCGTAAAATTGCACTTTGCACATTCGACTTATGTAAAACTTTAACTGCTTGACCAATATGGCATTTTTGAGTTGCAAGTCTTTGTATTTCAAGTGATGCATTTTGAAAATGAAGTGATATATCTGAGTTTAAAAGCAAATAAAGTTTCTTTACATTTTCCTCATTCAAAACCTTATTATTCTTTATAATAAAAAAAGGGAAAATTGTTCTTATATTCTTTAATCCAATATTATCTCTTTCTGAATCAGTTTTAAACTCTTCATCAAACAATTGTTCTAGAAATGGTGCTTCAATTATTGACTCTTCTACAAAATTACAGAACATTTCAATACCTAAATTTCTATATAATAAAGGTGTTTTAAAATATCGTTTCATTTCTGCAATAGCTGCATTCCATCTCATGGAGGTACCATAGTTAAACCCACTTGATAATTTACTAGAGCAAATCCATGGCTTAGGCCAGTCAGAAAAATTATAATAATTTGATAAGCCTTTAGGAAGTATGTCCTCTTTCAATTCAATCTTATCACTTACAACTTTTGGTATAATTAAAGCTCCAGAATATGGAGGTCCTGTAAAATATTTACTACCTGTAATAGTAACAATATATCCATTATTAATATAATCATTAATATCTTTTGAATCTAACCTTAATTGAGATCCATCAACAATTATTTGCATCGATAGATTATTAATTTTATCCAACTCTTTAATCAACTCATTACTAGGTGCTTGATATCCTAATTTTGATTGATCCATCATGTGTAAAACAAGATGTTTTCCTAAATTATTTGCTTTAATAATGGCTTTTAAAACCTCATCATCTAGCTGTAAAGCTGTTTTCAAGTTTCCTTTTTTATCTCTAAACGGAATCTCTTCTAAATCAACTTTTCTAAAACCTTCTATTTCCTCTCCCTTTTTAATCGGAAAACCAAGAGCAGTAGTATTTTCAAAATGGCATCCTCTCAAAGCTGCTGGAACACCACTTCCTGTTTCATCAGATCCAACTAAAATATGAGTTATCTCGTTTTTTGTCAAAATTTGAGTAAGTGCTGCAATTTGCAAAGCCGAATCTGTACCTGAAGGTGAAAAAATAATTTGAGAACCTTTATCTAAATCTAAAACCTCTTGAAGATCTGATTTTAATGATTCCGAAAAATCAAAAGCAGCCTCTACCTTACCTTTTAATAAACTTTTACCAATTAATTTTACTCTTGCATTTTCGGTATTACTAAAAGCATAATTTGAAACACTTGTTGCTGTAGAAGATGCAAAAGTAAAGGCTTCAGGTCTTGGAAAAGGTCTGCACCCATATTTGTTTAGTAATTCTTCTTCATCAATATTTAATCTAAGATCTCCTCCAGACATCAGTAATAATTCTGTAGGTTTCGCAAGACATTCAACTATTGGTATCCATGTATTATTTAATTTATTGTCTGAAGGTAAACATCCATGATAAGTTTGAATTTCTTTTAACAAACTAACTTCTGAAGTTAAAGAATCTACATCTATTGAACTCTTTCCTTTTATAAAATTGGTTAATATAAAATCTTCATTTATTAACTCATTCTTATCTTTTTTTGGAAGTAAATCAAAGAACTTACGTGTAACTCTTAATGCTGCAAAATCACATAATAAAGTAGCTGATTTATCTCGATTTAACGCATTAAACCAAATCTGCCATTCAATACCATATCTTATGTAAACAAGAGCCAATACAGGGTTTTCTAAATAAACTGAACCCATTATTATTGATTCTCCTGGGATAATTTTGAATAATTTTGGATCTTCTTTTGATAAAATGATATTTATACCATCTATTTTGGGAATATTACCAAATCTTGCAAGAATCCTAACAAGATTATTTACATTTTCTTTTTTTGATAAATTATTTTTCTTTAGTTGACTTGCAATAAGAAGACTCGTAGTCATATACAGATATGTTTATTACTCAATTATAAATCGCACCAACTTATTAGTTTGAAACGTTATATGAATATTCTATTATAGAAAAAACTTAAACAAATGAAGCTGAAATTCGCTTATAAATTCCTTTTTCTAGTTTTTCTCTAATTGATGAAAAAGCTACAATCGTTTTATCAACATCATCCAAATTATGTGCAGCAGTAGGAATCAATCTTAACAATATCATCCCTTTTGGGATCACAGGATAAACTACAATACTACAGAAAATACGATGATTTTCTCTTAGATCATTAACCATTGCCATTGCTTCCGGTATATCTCCTTCTAAAAATACTGGTGTAACACAAGTGTTTGTATTTCCAATATTAAAACCATTTTCTTTTAATCCTTTTTGAAGTGCATTCGTATTTTCCCAAAGTTTATCTTTTAACTCTGGCATCGTTCTTATCATATCCAAACGCTTTAATGCACCTTTTACCATTGCCATGGGAAGAGATTTCGCAAACATTTGAGATCGCATATTATATTGTAAATATTGAATCACATCTTTATCAGCACCAAAAAAAGCTCCAATACCAGCCATTGATTTTGCAAAGGTCGCAAAATATACATCTATCTCATCCTGAACACCTTGCTCCTCTCCTGCTCCAGCACCAGTTTTACCTAAAGTACCAAAACCGTGTGCATCATCTACTAAAAGACGAAAATTATATTTTTTCTTTAAAGCAACTATTTCTTTTAATTTTCCTTGCTCACCACGCATACCAAAAACTCCTTCGCTAATCACCAAAATTCCACCACCGGTTTCATTGGCAATTCTAACAGCACGAATCAAATTCTTCTCAAAACTTTCCATGTTGTTATGTACAAAAGTAAAGCGTTTTCCTTGATGTAATCTAACTCCATCAATTATACAAGCATGAGAATCCATATCATAAACAATCACGTCATTTTTAGTGACCAAAGCATCTATAGCAGAAACCATTCCCTGATATCCAAAATTCACCAAATAAGCAGATTCTTTATTAACAAATTCTGCACATTCTCTCTCTAATTGTTCGTGATATTTGGTATGACCACTCATCATTCTGGCACCCATTGGATAAGCCATTCCGTAATCTTCAGCGGCAGCTGCATCAACTTTTCTAACATCAGGATGATTTGCTAAACCTAAGTAATAATTTATACTCCAAGTTATTACTTCTTTTCCATTAATCTTCATATGGTTAGAAATTTCTCCTTCTAATTTTGGAAACACATAATATCCTTCAGCTTGTTTTGCCCATTTCCCCAAAGGACCTTTATCTTTAACTATTCTTTCAAATAAATCTTTCATCAATTATTTATATTTTTATTAGAAAATATACCTTTTCCTTTAAATCAAATTTTTATCAAAAATATGAATTTTTACAATGCCATTCAAAAACTTACCTCTTTGTTTTTTAACAAAGAATGCTACCTACGTTACAGTTTCAAAAATTAATTTAGCAAATCATTGATAATTTTATATTTTATCTATTAATATTCTCTAGATCAAAAAGAAAAGTATAATCTCTTGCAATTTCTTTAAGAGCATCAAATCTACCTGAAGCACCTCCATGACCGGTTTCCATATCTGTATGCATCAAAAGTAAATTATTATCAGTTTTTAATTCGCGTAGTTTTGCTACCCATTTTGCAGGTTCAAAATATTGTACTTGCGAATCGTGTAAACCTGTTGTAACCAACATATTTGGATAAGATTTAGCTGTAACGTTATCATAAGGTGAATAAGAAAGCATATACTTATAAGCTTCTTTTTCATTAGGATTTCCCCATTCATCATACTCACCGGTTGTAAGCGGAATACTATCATCTAGCATGGTAGTAACAACATCAACAAAAGGTACTGCAGCAATAACTCCGTTAAACAGCTCCGAATTCATATTAACAATTGCACCCATTAATAAGCCTCCTGCAGAACCGCCTTCGGCATATAAATGTTTAGCAGAAGTATATTTATTTTCTATTAAATATTTGGCAGCATCAATAAAATCTGTAAAAGTATTTTTCTTGTTAAACATTTTACCATCCTCATACCAGGAACGCCCTAAATATTCACCTCCCCTAACATGAGCAATTGCAAAGGCAAAACCTCTATCTAACAAACTCAAACGGGTTGAGCTAAAGCGATCTTCCATTGTATAACCGTAAGAACCATAGGCATATAAAAGTAATGGCGTATTTCCACAAATTTCTGTATCCTTATGGTAAACTAATGAAATAGCTACTTTATTATCATCTCGTGTTGTTGCCCAAATTCTTTCACTTTTATAATTATTTTTATCAAATTTCCCACCTAATATCTCTTGCTCCTTCTTAACTTCCTTTGATCTATCCTTCATATTGAAGTCAATAACAGAATTTGGTGTTGTTAAAGAATTATAGCTATAACGCAAAAGATCTGTATCAAATTCAGGGTTACCTAAAACCCCTACTGAATATGTTTCTTCATCTACTGAAATATAGTAATCTTCTTTATTATCCCAACGTTTGATTCTAATCTTATTCAATCCATTACTTCGCTCTTCTATTACCAAATAATCTTTAAAAACAGAAACATCTTCTAATAAGGTTTCTTCCCTATGCGGAATTACATCAATCCAATTATCTTTTCCTGTTTTTGTTACCGGAGTTTTCATGAGTTTAAAATTCTTAGCTTCATCTTTATTAGTTAAAATATAAAAATAATCACCATAGTGTAATACTCCATATTCTAAATTCCTTTCACGAGGCTGAATAATTTTAAATGTATCGTTCGGTTTATCTGCATCGATAAAACGATATTCATTGGAAAGTGTATTATAAGAACCTATAACTATATATTTTTTTGATTTTGACTTATATACAGATGTTCCAAAAGTATCGTCGTTTTCTTCATAGATCAAAACATCTTTAGAAGCATCTGTACCTAAAATATGTTTATAAATCTTATCACTTCTAAGCGTTACCGGATCCTTTTTTGTGTAAAAAATTGTTTTATTATCACTTGCCCAAGCCGAACCTCCTGTAGTGTTTTTAATCACATCAGGATAGATTTCATTAGTTTCTAAATTTTTAAACTGCAAATCATATTGCCTTCTGCTAACAGTATCAACAGCAAACGAAACCAACTTATTATTCTCACTTACATTTAATCCAACCAAAGCATAATAATCATGCCCTTCAGACATTTTATTTACATCAAATAACACTTCTTCTTCGGCTTTTAAATCTCCTTTTTTACGTGTATGAATTGGATATTGTTTTCCTTTTTCATAGCGAGTAATATAAAAATAACCATCTTTTTTATAAGGAACAGATTCATCATCTTCTTTAATTCTTCCTTTCATTTCTTCAAAAAGATTATCTTGAAACTTTTTGGTATGAGCAGTATTTTTTTCAAAGTAATCATTTTCTTCATTTAGGTAATTGACTACTTTTGGGTTTTCACGATCATTTAACCAATAATAATTATCGATTCTAGTATCATCGTGAATTATTAATTCTTTAGCAATTTTCTCCGCTTTAGGCGGAACTAGAATTTCTAAATCTTTCATATTTTCTTTTTTACAGGAGTTGGCAAAAATAATACTAATTAGCGTTAACAAAATTATAAATCTTCTCATTTTTTGAATTATTAAGTTTATTATTCAATATTAATTTTTGAATTTATAAAAATACAATTATTCGGTATCTTTATACTGTTTCCTTAATCTTAAAAGCTCTTCTTTTAGATCTTTCTTAATTTTCGAATAATCTGTATTATTATATATATTATTTACTTCAGAAGGGTCTTTTTTCAAATCATAGAGTTCCCACTCATTGATATCATAAAAATGAATTAGTTTATATCGATCTGTCCTCACTCCTCTGTGCGCATGAACTTTATGCCAGCCGTGTGGATACTCATAGTAATGGTAATAAACTGCTTTTCTCCAAATGTCATTTGATTTATTGTTTTCTGTAAGTGGCCGTAAGGATATTCCCTGCATATCTTCTGGAATTTCAACACCTGCATAATCTAAAATTGTTGGTGCAAGGTCTAAATTCATTACTAACTTTTTTGTTGTAGATCCGGGAATAATTTTATTCGGATAGCGAATTGCTAAGGGCATACTAAATGATTCCTCATACATAAACCTTTTATCATACCAACCATGTTCTCCTAAATAAAATCCCTGATCCGAAGTATAAATAATCATGGTATTTTCACTTAAGCCTTCTTTTTCAAGATAATCAAGTAACCGTCCAACATTGTCGTCTACAGATTTTACAGTAAGCAGGTAATCTTTTATATAACGTTGGTATTTCCATTCTATCAATTCATTTCCTGAAAGACCAGCTTCTTTAAATGATTTATTCTCTGAATTATATGCATTATCCCATGCTGTTTTTTGGTTTGTAGTAAGAGATCTATAAACTAAATCCCAGTTAGAAATCGCATCAAATTTATCATTACCTCCACTTGAATCTTTTTCTCCATCGGATAAATGTAGCTTCATATCAAACGAATTGTACAAATTTTCTATTCTCATATCTTGTTCGTGGGCAGGTTTACCTCTCGTGTTGTAATCATCGTAAAAAGTTTTGGGTAAGGGAATTTTTTTGTCTTTATATAAACCAAGGTCTTTTATATCCGGCATCCAGTTTCTGTGTGGTGCCTTGTGAAAATAGAGTAAGGCAAATGGTTTTGATGTATCCCTTTGTTTCAATTCTTTAAGTGCAAAGTCAGTAATTAGATTGGTTACATAACCTTCATGTTTTTTACTTTCACCATCTGAACTTATAAAAGTAGGATTGTAATAATTTCCCTGTCCGGGAAGAATTCTCCACGAATCAAAACCTGTTGGTTCTGATTTTAAATGCCACTTTCCAATCATAATTGTTTGATATCCTGCCTTTTGTAATAATTTTGGGAAAGTTTGCTGAGATCCATCGAATCTATCGCGATTATCCCGCAATCCGTTTACACTACTATATTTCCCAGTAAGGGAAACAGCTCGGCTTGGAGCACAGATCGAGTTCGTAACAAAACTCCTATCAAAACGAATACCTTCATTTGCAATACGGTCAATATTGGGTGTATTTATCAATTTACTACCATAAGCCGACATAGCTTGTTTGGTGTGATCGTCTGTCATTATAAAAACTATATTCGGATTTTCCTCTATGGTCGATGGTGGGTTTTTACTATTATTAATTTTACTTTGACTGCAGGAAAACAATAGAAAAGTAAGAGCAATTATTTCAAAAGTAATAAATATTTTCATAATTTATTTTTTGAGTTCACTAATTTAGTAATTTTGTATACAATAATTTTAAAATTTACAATATGTTTGGAGATATGCAAAATATGATGGCTAAACTCAAAGAAGCACAAGCCAAAATTGAAGAAACAAAAAACAGATTAAATACAGTTTATGTTGATGGAGAATCTGGTGGTGGTGATGTAATTGCTACAGTTACAGCAAATCGTGAAGTTAAGAATATCGCTATTGCTGACGAACTTTTAGAAGATAAAGAAGCTTTGGAAGATTATTTGATCATTGCTATAAATAAAGCTTTAGAAAAAGCCAATTCTATAAACGAGGCCGAAATGGCTGCTGCTGCAAAAGACGGTATGCCAGATCTTCCAGGTATGGATATGTTTAAGTAGATTGGCTATTTGTTTTTTGTTATTTATTTGGCTTCTATTACCTTAATTATATGTTTTTTGCAAAACAAAGAATATTTTCAAACTCAATCAGTTTCCCATATTTTGGGATAGAGCTATAGCCATTTCTAATATAAAGCCTGTTTGCCTCTGGTTGGTTTGTTCCTGTAACTAATATACATTTAGAATTCCCTAATTCTTTGGCCCAATTTTCTAATTCGGATATTATAATTTTCCCAACCTTTTTTCCCCTACTTTCAGGCAAGACATATACTCGTTTAATTTCTACAATACTCAAATCATATTCTTGTATTGCTCCACAACCTATAGGTTTTTGATCTTCATAAACTAAAACAACATTCTTAATATTTTCAATGCTATTAAATTGAGATAATGGATGATTTTCCCCATCTCTTTTGGCAAGATCTGCATTAAGTAATTCTACAAGTTTTTTAAAATCTTTGTTCTCTGAATTGGTTCTAATAATAGTTGTCATTTGTTTTCTTTCGTGTAATGTAATATATACGTAAATCTACTTTATAAATATCTTAAAAATGGAGATGCTACAGTATTCCATTCAACACAAAGAAATTATTTGTTTTCCATTATTAATAGTTCCAATAATTATTAGTGTAAAAAAGAATAGAAATATCACTATAAGAAACTTTTGACATAAATTTTTTCATCTGATGATTTATCATTTCTTATTTTACAACGGTTTGTGATAAGAATATGGGACTTTGTAAAATGATCTAAACTTTGGATTAAGTACTAAAATCCTTATTATTTTTACAATTTATTAACGTCGCTGGCTTTTAATTATCTAGTTTCTCAAATTCAAATAATATCTTCATTTCACCTCCAGAAACTGTAGCATTTATTTTATTACCGTTTTTCCAATATTTAATTCTATTCGGAAAGTCAATTTCATGATTTTCACAAGTAAATTCCTTTTCATTATGGCTGACTCCATTAAATGTAATTGATTCCGTTTCTTCAGGAACTTTTACAATTAAATTCCACTTTTCATTTATCTTTATTAACCGTATTCTTTCTTGTTTTATTGTATCTCCATTTTGCATTGTAAAACCAATTCCTGAATATTCAGTTTCCTTAATTTTTTTCCAGTTTTCAAATGTTTCTTTTCCATCTTCATCGTTCAACCTTTTCCATTTTCCCACTAACCAATCAAAATTTTCAATCTTTTCCATCAATATTGTTGATTTTTCAGTTGTTTTTTGATTTTCTATTTTACTTTGATTACACGATATAATCAAAATTCCAATTAACAATATCAATATTTTTTTCATATTTTTTTTACTTTTGTCAAACG
>DAOUQH010000098.1 GCA_030625645.1 Flavobacteriia bacterium
CAGCTTTTGAAAATAAATTATGTGTAATCCAGCCAGAATTTACATCCTATAAAATTTTAATACCAAAGAATAGGAAAGTTCATATTAGTATTGAGGACGGAAATATTAATGCACATAATATTATTGGAGTTTACAATATAAGATTAGAAAGAGGAAATATCGATATTTCTAATTTAAAAGGAGAGGTTTTTATAGAAATTAATATTGGTAATGTTAATTGTTTTTTGAATGAAGGGAGCATTAAAGCAAAAACAAATTTAGGGTTTGTAAAATCAGATTTATTATTAGAGGAAGCAGTTATAGGTCCTAATGAATTAGTTGGTACTTATAAAAATCCAACTAATAAAATAAATATTAAAGCAATTAGAGCAAATATATTTTTCACAAGATTAACCAACTAATAAAGTAGAATGAAGTTAAAAAAGGCTATAGTAATTATAATAATTGTTCTTCTTATAGATCAAATAAGTAAAATTTACATTAAAACGCATTTTGTTTTAAGTGAAGAAATAAAAGTTTTAGGGTTCGATTGGTTTAGAATTCATTTCTTAGAAAATAACGGAATGGCATGGGGAAAGGAATTTGGTGGGAAAACCGGTAAACTTTTTTTAACTTTATTTAGATTAGTTGCCATTACCGGAATTGGTTATTGGTTGTGGATATCTGTTAAGAATAATGCACATAAATTTCTGATATTTTCTGTAGCATTAATATTTGCAGGAGCGCTAGGTAATATTATAGATTCGGTATTTTACGGAGTAATTTTTAGTGATAGTTACCATAAATTAGCAACATTTTTACCCGAAGATGGTGGTTATAGTTCACTTTTTCACGGTAAGGTTGTAGATATGTTTTATTTTCCAATGATTGATACGAATTTACCTGATTGGATTCCGCATATTCAATTTACATTACCAGAATGGGTACCTTTTTTAGGAGGAAAATATTTTTCCTTTTTTGCAAATAGACATTTTACTTTTTTTGATCCTGTTTTTAATGTTGCAGATTCAGCAATCAGTATTGGGGTTACGATCTTAATTCTTTTTAATAAAAAAATATTCCCAAAAGATTAAACCCCGAAAATAATTCGGGGCATTAAAATAAAGTTGTTTTTGTGTTTTTAATCTTTTACTTCGAAAGTGATTTTTACATTTACACGAAATTCTGTTACTTTGTTATCATTAACAACAACACTTTGTGAATTTACAAAAGCAGATTTTATTCCGCTAATACTTTTACTTGCATGAGTAACGGCATTTTTTGTTGCATCTTCCCAACTTACTGTTGAGTTTGACATAATTTCTAGAACTTTTAAAACTGACATAATTTATAAGGGTTTTTAGTTAAAAAATAAACCAAATTTAGTTTTGGCTTAATTCTTATAAGATACAAAATATCATTTCAAATACCTAGAGCATTATGTTAAATAAAAAATACTCCCTAAGTTTATATCTTAAGTAGCACTTTTTATTAAGTTTAAAATTTTTAGAAATCTATTTGAAATCTCATTTCAAAAATATTAAGGATACCTCCACCAATATTCTTTTTTTTATCTTGTGAATATAATTTTGAAAAAGTAAAACTTATTAGGGTAATAACTAAAAAAATTCTTAACATCCTATATTTTGTTCTTTTGATTAATGGGAATAAACAAATTTACTTCTTTGAATATATTTAATGTTAAGTTAGTGTTAAATAAGTAAATTAAAAGGTAACATTAGATTAACATACGAGCTATAAATCTGTTTTATTTTTGCTTTAAATAAATTTATTATAAAAATGGAAAATATTTACATGATGATGCTAATTGCACTTGTTGCTTTAGCAGTTATTGATTTAGTTGTTGGTGTTTCAAATGATGCCGTAAACTTCTTAAATTCAGCAATTGGTTCAAAAGTAATTTCGATACGAACCATTATGATTGTTGCAAGTTTAGGGATTGCACTAGGTGCAGTTTTTTCTAGCGGGATGATGGAAGTAGCTCGTAAGGGGATCTTCAATCCAGGTGAATTTTATTTTGATGAAATCATGATAATTTTCATGGCAGTAATGGTAACAGATGTACTTTTACTCGACTTTTTCAACACCTTAGGTATGCCTACATCGACTACTGTTTCAATTGTATTTGAATTACTTGGAGCTGCAGTAGCAATGGCTTTAATAAAAATTGCAGTTTCTGATACAGAAACTATTACAGACTTGGCAAAATATATTAATACAGAAAGAGCCGTACTTATTATTTCGGGGATATTTCTCTCTGTCTTTTTTGCTTTTTCTATCGGAGCTTTGGTGCAATATATTACCCGTTTATTCTTGTCTTTTAATTTCGAGCAAAGGCCTAAATTTTACACAACTCTTTTTGGTGGTGTGGCATTAACAGCGATTACTTACTTTATTTTTATGAAGGGCCTAAAAGGAACCGCATATTATAAAGATATTAAAGGGTTAATTGAAGGGAATGAATTGTATATTATTACAGCAGCATTGGCTTTATGGACAGGAATTTCGCATCTATTAACACAAGTGTTTAAAATAAGTGTTTTCAAAATAATTATTTCAGTAGGTACATTTGCTTTAGCTTTGGCTTTCGCCGGAAATGATTTAGTAAACTTCATCGGTGTACCAATGGCAGCATGGAATTCATTCGAAGCCTGGAATGGGTCTGGAATACCAGCTTCTGAATTTGGAATGGATGTTTTGGCAGAAAAAGTTCCAACACCAACACTTTTCTTATTTATTGCAGGATTGATAATGGTAGTTACTTTATGGTTTTCGACTAAAGCAAAAAAAGTAGCCGAAACAGAAGTAAACCTTGCACGTCAAGGAGAAGGTCACGAAAGATTTCAGCCAAATCCTTTATCAAGAATAATTGTAAGAATTTCTGTAGGTGTCTCAAAAGGAATAGAGTTTATTTTACCTAATTCAATACAGGAAAAAATCGAAAAGAAATTTGAAAAACCTGTTGTAAATTTACCTAAACATAAAGTTTATGAACTTCCTGCTTTTGATGCTGTAAGGGCATCTACCAACTTAATGGTAGCAGGGATTTTAATTTCTATTGCAACATCATATAAACTTCCATTATCTACAACATATGTTACTTTTATGGTTGCAATGGGAACTTCTTTAGCAGATAGAGCCTGGGATAGAGAGAGTGCAGTTTATCGTGTTGCTGGTGTGTTAAATGTAATTGGTGGTTGGTTTTTTACTGCATTTATTGCTTTTGTTTCGGCTGGGATATTTACGTATTTAATTCACTTAGGAAGAATTACTGCTGTAGCTCTAATTTTAATATTAGTCTTATTTACTCTTGTAAGAAATTTCTTAAAACACAGAGATGAAGAAAAAGAAAAAGCTGAGAAGAAAGTTATTAAAAGATCTGAATTAATTACAGTAAAAGAAGTTATTGAGGAGACTTCCGATCATATTTCTGCTGTAGTAAATAGAGTAAATAAACTTTTTACAAACGTGGTAAATGATCTTTCTAAACATGATTTGAATAAACTAAAGAAAACAGATAAACATGTTAATAAACTAAATAAAGAAGTAGATGAGTTAAAAGAAGAAGCTTTTTATTTCATTAAATCTTTAGACGATTCATCAGTAGAAGCAAGTAGATTTTATCTTTTAGTATTGGGATATTTGCAAGATATTTCTCAATCGATTAGTTATATTTCAAAAGCAAGTTATAAGCATGTAAATAATAATCATAAAAATTTAAAAACTGGTCAGATAGAGGATTTAAAACTTATTGATTCACAATTAACTGAAATGTTAGAAGAGATAGGCAAAACCTTCGAGGATAGAAATTTTTCAAATATTAGTAAAATAATCTCAGAAAAGCAACAATTGTTCGATCACGTTTCTAAATCTATTGAAAAACAAATCAATCGTATTCGTACTGAAGAGACCAGTGCAAAGAATACAACTTTGTATTTTGGTAATTTATTGGAAACAAAAGATTTGATTCAAGCAATTATGAATCTACTAGAATTATATCAGGAATTTGATTTGAACTTAAGAAAAGAGAAAATATAGGTTCCTAGAAATTTAATTTAAAAGCCACCTAAAAGGTGGCTTTTTTATATCTTAAAAATCAAAATACCAATTAAATAAATTTGATTTAACTCCAATAGTAAACCAAGTTGTGCTGTCGTTTGTAGTAGTAGCAAAATCTTGTTTAGGATCAAAATTACGAAAGGTAAAACCAGTAAATAATTGTAAATTACTAGAAGGATTTAATACATAACCAACTTGAAGATCTCCTATAAAAATATTAGTAGTATTTCCTTGCCCAACTTCATTACCAGTTTCAGAAATATAATCATTATAAGATCTATAAATATCTCCTCCATAGGAGTTAATATTTTCAAAATCAAATCCTTTTTCTCCAATAATTAGCTTCGCATTAGCAAACCATCTATCTTTTGTATATCTGGCAATACCAATTCCTTCCCAAAAATTAGCTCCCCAAAGATGGCTAATAGATTGGTTATAATGCCCCGAATTTAATTCAACTGTTCCATGCGAAAAAGTATATGGTCTTGCCCAGTTAAACTCGCCTTGCAACATTAAATTATCTACTTTAAATGCATTAAAATATTTTGCTCCAAGTTGAAATGCAAATTTATTTCCCAAATAACCATCGCCACCAAAAACTTCACTTACTGTCATTTCATCTATTAGGAATTGAGTATATATAGAGATATTATCATTTAATCTATATTTCATGTTCAAACCAACCTGTACATTTCCGCTGTGGTCACCACCATTAGAATATTCAACAGCTCTGTAAAATATTATTGGATTAAAAAATGAAATATCAAAACCGTTATAATTATTCTCATTAGTAATAACAGCTTCAAATAAACCTAAATTAAATTTATCGGTAATATTCCAACTTAAGTGATGCATGGCAACATACTTTCTTAAATTAGTATTATCATCTGAAGAAACTCGCCTTATATCATCCATCCACATCCAAAGGTTAGTGTATTTAATTTTCCAAAATTGTGTACTAACTTTAAAAAATGGATAAGCTGTAGCAACATCTGATAAAAAGAAAGATCTATATCCATCACCAATAAAATTCTTGCCATTTCCAAATTGGAAATTAAAAAATTCGTTTGGTGTATAACTCAAATAGGCTTCGGCTACCGGATAATCAAAACTATCTTCTTTAAACCCTTTTGCTTTTCCTCTTCCTGGTACAACAGCACTAGCACCAATAATCGGATTTAATCTTCGGGTTTCTTTATTGACATATTCAGCAAATCTCCCCTGACTTTCATAAAAAGAGGTGGAGAATCCAAACTTTTTACCAAGTGCTCCCTGTATTCTAAAAGCACGTGTATTGTTATAAGTAAAATCAATATCAGAATTATCTTTACCAATTTGAAAATCCATTGCAGCATCAGCAGTAAACCAATAATTTTTACCTTTAACTAAAAACAAGTGTTCATTAAATAATTTTCTTCCTGCCCAGGTATCTTTATTCTTTAAAATGGCATTTCTTTTAATATTTAGATCTACATAGGGTTTTATCTCATTGTATAAATAAGGTTTAGACGTAGTATGTGTATTTCCATTTTGATTTAGATAATATTCAATTTCATTGTATTCTTGATGGGTTAGTGGGATGTTTAATTCACTGTAAAACTCTGGATACAAAGTATCTTTATTAATTAAAATATTTTCTTTAATATCCTTTTTTACTAAAACTTCGGGTTCAATAATAGGAGTTACAACTACAGGTACAGGAACAATATATTCAGATAATTCAACTTCTTCATAAGGCTCTAGTGGAATTTCAAGTGGAATAATGTATTGTTTATTTATTGCTCTTCCATCATAATAGGCAGGTGTAACTTTAGGTAGGTTTGAAAAGACTCGAATAGCTTCATCTTGTAATTCTTTATATTGTGATTTTGCATAAATAATCTCGAATTCTCCTTCATCAGTAACTAAAAAGACAATATTAATTTTTCCTCTAAAACGATCATTTTTTACTGTTTGAGGAGTATTAAAATTTTGATGAACCTCGTATTCTACTTTGTTGTAAAAGCACTTTTCAATTTGTTGGATATTAACATTTTCACAACCTGGATAAACAGGTGGTTTTTCAATTTGAGCATTTAATTGTACAAAGACAAAAAAAATGGATAGGACTAATAAAAATTTCTTCATTTCTTGAATAATTCTGATTTGAAATACAAATTTAGAGTTAAAAATTGGATTACAAATCTAACCGATTTTACTAACAACGTTATTATTTAAAATATATTTTTCATTACTTTCAGAACAGTTTGCTTCTCCTTTTTCATTGAAATGTAATCTTTGCCCAAATTCACTTATCCAACCAATTTGTTTTGATGGATTTCCAACTACCAAAGCATAGGGCTTCACTTCTTTAACAACAACAGCTCCAGCACCAATAAATGAAAATTTACCAATATCATTTCCGCAAACTATTGTAGCATTTGCGCCAATACTTGCGCCTTTTTTAACTACTGTACGCATATATTCATCTTTACGATTTACAGCGCTACGCGGATTAATTACATTTGTAAAAACCATTGATGGACCAAGAAAAACATCATCTTCACAAATTACACCTGTATAAATAGAAACATTGTTTTGTACTTTTACGTTCTTGCCTAAAATCACACCTGGTGATACTACTACATTCTGGCCAATATTACAATTTTCTCCAAGAGTACAATTAGACATGATATGGCTAAAATGCCAAATTTTTGTTCCATTACCAATATTGCAATCTTTATCGATAACTGCCGTTTCGTGGGCAAAATAGTTTGATTTTTCCATTATAATTTTATTAAATTCGATTCTTTTTAAGTTACACAAAGGCTCCCTTAATAATATTAAAGCTTTATAGATAATTTATTCAATATAAAAAGAATTTTGATATACAAATATGCAAAAAAAGGATGGTAATTGAATATTTTATTGTTGAAAACTCAAAAACCTTGATAGCAAATAATAAAATAATTCCAAAAACTTTTTCAGATAGGATTATACTTTCACCGGATGCCAAGTGGTTTTTAATTCCTGAGTTTTTTCAATAAAATATGGAGATTCATTTCGTTCGCTAAACCAGTTCTCTTTTTTATAGAATATTGTCCGTTTTACATTGCTAGCAGCTAATTCCTGAACAGTTTTCATTTGTTCGGCGTTATTTCCACAATAAATCATTGCATTTACATCCATATGTGAAGCAAAATGTGAAACTAATTCATCTTTTTTTCCAGTAAGGATATTTACAACACCGTTAGGAACATCAGAAGAATTTAAAACTTCAGCAAAAGAAATTGCACAGAGAGGCTTACTTTCACTTGCCAGAACTATTACGGTATTTCCGCCAACAATTGCAGGAGCAACCATTGTCACTAATCCTAATAAACTCTGTTTTTCTGGTGCTATAATTGATACAACTCCTGTAGGTTCTAACACCGAAAAATTAAAGTGAGCAGAACTAACCGGATTTACCGTACTAAAAAACTGTTGGTATTTATCACTCCAACCAGCATAATAAACTAAGCGGTCAATAGAAGCTTCAACTTCTTTTTGAGCTGATTTTTTTGTTTCTCCTTGCTGAATTAACTCAGCAATAAACTGATCTTTTCTACCTTCAAGCATTTCAGCAATTCGATATAGGATTTGTCCTTTATTATATGCTGTTGCATTTGCCCATGAATTTTGTGCTTTTCTGGCAACTACAACTGCATTTCTAAAATCTTTACGAGAAGCTAAACACATGTTTGCGATTAATTCTCCTTTTTATTGTGGATGGCATGATATCTTCCAGACTCAGTTCGTGGAAATTTCCCTCCTATATATAATTTATATGTTTTGTTGATACTCAATCTTGTCATTTTTTAATTATTTTTTGAATAAGTCATCGGATGACTCATCTCAAATCATTTATTAGTCATCCGATGACTACTATTATATGACTTTACTTACTCAAATTTAACATAAGGTCTTAATCCGTGTAATCCACCTTCTCTACCAAAACCACTTTCTTTATATCCGCCAAAAGGCGAAGCAGCATCAAATCTATTAAAAGTGTTTGCCCAAATCACACCAGCTTTTAATTTTTGAGTGAGATAGAAAATTTTTGAACCAGTTTGTGTCCAA
>DAOUQH010000089.1 GCA_030625645.1 Flavobacteriia bacterium
CTTCTGCCATAACCCGATTGAATTTCATCTAAGATTAAGATTACCTTATTTTCTTTACACACTTTTTCTAAAGCTTTAAAAAAATCTGTTGTTCCTTCATCTAAGCCTCCAACACCTTGAATTCCTTCAATAATTACCGCACAAACATCTCCTTTTTTTAATTCTTTCTGTACTAAATCAATCTGATTTAATGGCAAAAAAGTCACCTCTTGCTGTAAATTTATTGGGGCATTGATATTCAAGTTATCAGTTGCCGCTACTGCTGCTGATGTTCTTCCATGAAATGAATTTTTAAACGATATTACTCTCTTTTTACCAGTTTTGAATGATGCTAATTTTAAAGCATTTTCATTGGCTTCGGCTCCTGAATTACATAAAAACAAATTATAATTGTCACATCCGGAAAGCTTACCTAATTTGTTTGCCAGTTCAACTTGTAATGGATTTTGAATAGAATTGGAATAAAAACCAATTTTATCTAATTGATTCTTTAATTTTTCAACATAATCTGGATGTGCATGACCAATAGAAATTACTCCATGACCTCCGTAAAGGTCTAAATATTTTGTGTTTTTATCATCCCAAATATGGCAACCCTCAGCTTTTACTGGAGTTACATTGTATAATGGATAAACGTTGAATAGGTTCATAATTTTTTATTACGTTTCTTATTTTTCATTTAGTAAAAATCTTTAGTTTTATTATATTCATTTTGCCTTGATGCAAAACGAATCAAAAAATCAGTTCTGTCCGAGGCGATTGTTTCTCACCGTTCACTCTCATGCCTTCATGCTCTTTTTACCTTTGCTTCGCTACGGAAAACGCAATTCCGGCACTTCGTTCTCTATCGCTAGCGGACAGAGTCCTAGCAACAAATTTATCGTTCTAATTCTAATTTTTATTCATTAATTAAATATCATTTATTTTATTATACGAAGCTACCAAACCTTGAATCAGTGAAGAACTTAAACCATTGTGTTCCATTTCATTTAAACCTTCAATAGTACAGCCACTAGGAGTGGTAACTTTATCAATCTCTTGCTCGGGATGACTTTTAGAATCAATCAATAAACTTGCTGCACCTAAACATGTTTGCATCGAAAGTTGTTGTGCTTCTTCACTATGAAAACCCAATTGAACTGCACCTTGAGTTGTTGCTCTAATCAATCGCATCCAAAAAGCAATACCGCTCGCACAAATAACTGTTGCCGCTTGCATATGCTTTTCATCAATACAAAGTGTTTGACCTAAAGCATTAAAAATAGTTTTTGCTTTTTCAATATTTTTATTGCCGTTTTTATTTGCACTAAGACAGGTCATTGATTCACCTACAGAAATTGCAGTATTTGGCATAGCTTTAATAATTGGAACATCTTTTCCCAATATAGACTCAATTTCTTCTATTTTTCTTCCGGTGACAACCGAAATAATAGTATGCTTATTTGGATCAATTTCTTTATTAATTTCTTCTAAAACTTTCTTTATCTGAGAGGGTAGAACCGCAATAATAATCACATCAGAAGATTTCACTGCTTTTTTATTATCACTCATTAATTTTACTTCAGAAAACTTATCTAAATGCTTTAATGACGATGTATTTCGTTTAGTTAAACACAATGCTTGACACTCGATATCATTTTTATGATTCAATATACCTACTGCTATAGAATATCCTAAATTTCCAACTCCTATAATTGCTATTTTCATAATGTAATAATTTTTTTAAACTTATAATCGATGTTCACATTTTAGAACCCGCTTTTCAGCGGAATTAGCTCAAACTAACTGATTACAAAATCTTTTTACAAAAATTCTGTAATAAGAGTCTCCCTAAAAATAATTAGCCTTTAAATTAAGGCCTTGTTTCTCGTTAAAACCAAACATTAAATTCATATTTTGAACTGCTTGTCCTGATGCTCCTTTTAATAAATTATCTATTACACTTGTGATTAATAATTTGTTATTGTGTTTATGCAAATGGATTAAACATTTATTGGTGTTTACTACTTGCTTTAAAAATATCTCTCTATCAGAAACAAAAGTATAAGCAGCATCTTTATAAAAATCTTGGTAAAGTTTTTTTGCTTCTTTAATTGTCCCATCAAAATCAGTGTAAACAGTAGCATAAATTCCACGACTAAAATCGCCTCTATTTGGAATAAATATTACTTCATTTTTAAAATTGTTTTGCAACTGAGTTAAACTTTGATTAATCTCTCCCAAATGTTGATGGGTAAACACTTTATACGAAGAAAAATTATTATCTCGCCAAGTAAAGTGGGTAGTTTTTGATAAACTTGTACCTGCTCCGGTTGCTCCGGTTGTTGCATTTACATGGATATTATTTTGGATTAATTTGGCTTTAGCCAAAGGTAAAATTGCCAATTGAATTGCTGTTGCAAAACAACCCGGATTTGCAAGATAATTAGCCTTTTTTATTGCTTCTAAATTCAATTCTGGTAAACCATAAACAAATTTCTTCTCTTTAAAAACTTTATCATTTTCTAACCTAAAATCATTACTTAAATCAATGATTTTTGTTGTATTTGAAAATTTATTTTCCTGTAAAAATTTGCTTGAGTTACCATGACCCAAACACAAAAATAGAACATCAACATTTGGGTTGATTTCACTTGTGAATTTCAAATCTAATTCTCCTTCTAAATCCTGATGAATATCGCTTATTTTATTTCCTGAATTTGAAGTTGAATAAACAAAATTAATTTTAGTTTGTGGGTGATTTATCAAAATTCTTATCAATTCTCCTGCCGTATAACCTGCACCACCAATAACTCCTGCTTTGATCATTTTTTATGAATTTACGTGCTTATAAATTTTACCTTGATTTGCTGTAATTTTAATAAAACCTTTAGCATCATCGGCTGTCCATCCTTTATTAGTTTCACCATATTGCGCAAAAGAGTTACTCATTAGATCGTGCTTAGATTCAATTCCGTTAAGAAAAAATCTGTATGGTTGTAGCGTAACAAAAACATCTCCACTTACATTTTTCTGAGAATCTTGTAAAAAAGCTTCAAAATTTCTCATTACTTCATCTAAATATTGTCCTTCGTGCAACATCATTCCGTACCAGTTTGACATTTGATCTTTATGCATCAATTGCCATTTTGTTAAAGTGTGTTTTTCTAACAAATGGTGTGCTTTGATGATAATTAAAGGTGCGGGTGCTTCAAATCCAACCCTACCTTTAATACCAATAATGGTATCGCCAACATGAATATCTCTACCAATAGCATATTTTGAAGCCAAAGTATTTAATTTTTCAATGTTATTTACTTTTGTATCTTTTTTGCCATCAATTGAAACTAGTTCTCCTTTTTCGAAAGTTAGTTTGATCTCTTTGTCTTTTTCAGCTTTTAACTGACTTGGATAAGCAGAATCAGGTAAAAATTTATCAGAAGTTAAAGTTTCTTCACCTCCAATACTTGTTCCCCAAAGTCCTTTATTGATTGAATATTTTGCTTTTTCCCAGGAATAATTTACTCCGTTTGCTTGTAGATAATCAATTTCGGCTTGGCGTTCTAATTTTAAATCTCTAATAGGCGTAATGATTTCAATTTCAGGAGCTAAAATTTGAAATATCATATCAAATCTTACTTGGTCATTTCCTGCGCCAGTACTTCCATGAGCAATATATTTTGCTCCAATTTTATTGGCATAATTGGCAATTTCAATAGCTTGAACAATTCTTTCGGCACTTACAGAAAGAGGATAACTATTATTTTTTAATACATTTCCGAAAATTAAGAACTTTACAACTTTTTCGTAAAATGATTGTACTGCATCAATAGAAGTATAAGTTGTGGCTCCCAATTGCAAGGCTTTTTCATTTATTTCTTGAATTTCTTCTTTGCTAAATCCACCGGTATTTACACTAACCGCATGCACTTCAAAACCTTGATCTTTTGATAAATATTTCGCGCAATATGAGGTGTCTAAGCCTCCGCTATATGCTAAAACTAATTTTTTCATAATTGTTATTTTTTCTTCCAAAAAAATATTGGAAGTAATGTATTATTATTGTTACTTTTTTTATTTCGTTTTTTCAAGAATAGGCTTTGTTTGATTTTTTTCAATCTACTTAAGGCTTTTTTATCATAAGGATGATCTTTGATTACCTCTTTATGTTTTGGATCGTACAACATTCCTGTGCATAAACACATTTTTTGTTCGGTACGCTTTAAAACATCATAATTTTTACAAGTTTGACAACCTTTCCAAAAATCAGGATCATCCGTAAGTTCAGAAAAAGTAACAGGTTTATATCCTAGTCCATAATTAATTTTCATTACTGCCAAACCAGTAGTTATACCAAAAACCTTTGCTTTTGGATATTTTTCTTGTGAATATTCAAAAACTTTTGCTTTTATCTTTTTTGCTAAGCCTTGCTTTCTATAATCAAAATGAACAATTAAACCCGAGTGAACCACATAACTCTTGTTGCTAAAAGTTTCGATATAACAAAAACCCGCAAAATTTTCTCCGTCAAGGGCAATAACTGCATTGCCATTTTTAATTTTTGTTTCGACATAATCTGGAGTTCTTTTTGCAATACCTGTACCTCTATCTTCAGCAGAAATATCGATAGTTTTGCTAATTGTATTGGCGTATTTTAAATGTTTATTTGTTGCTATAACAATTTCCATTGTATAGATTTTAACTAAGTTATAATTTATAAAAATTTTGAAATTTATTCTTGAAGACAGAGCCGGACACACCTAACTCAAAAAATATATATACCCTTACGGGCGACGGCGGCGAGGAAAAATAACGATACTATTTGCATCAGTAATCGATGTCAAAACTAATCTAAGTATGTCTTTTTGTATTTGCATAATAAAAATGATAGTTAAAATATATGATTAACCTATCGCCTCATTTATTTTGAAATGCAAATTTATAATAAAAATCTAAACAGCAAAAGAAAAAATCAATATTTTGTAGTAATTTCTAATATTATTTAACAATAATGAACCTATATAAGATGTTTTTTGAAATTATCTTTAACAAAATCGATTATTCTTTTAACTTCTATAATTTCAATATTTAAGATAGTTGCAATATCTTTAAAATTTAATTTACCTAAAATATAAAGATCCACTACATTTGAAGTTTGTAAAGGAAGCTTTCTGTACATTTTTCTCAAAACATCTTGTTTTTGTTGTTCTTTTAAAAAAGCTTTATCCTTAAGTTCTAAAAAATCAACAATATCTTGCTGTACCTTATCTGATTGCAAAAGGTGTGATTCACCATCATTTTGATGATAAGAAATATCATCTAATTCTTCATCCATAATCAAATCAAACCCACCATCAACTGTAAATTTTTCTTCTAAAAGTGCTAATTCCTCCTCTAATATTTTCTTGGTACTAATAGTTTTTATGTGCCACTTTTCCGATTCAAATAATTTAAAAATATTAATATTGGTTTTAGAAAACATCATCATTCTCAATTGGTCTATATCAACATCTATATTGTCATTTTCGTAAATATCTAAAATCACATCATCTATTACCTCATTGGTCTTGTACATATTTTTTGGAAAAATCCCCATAACTTCAGCTATTCTAATCCTGTTTTTTACATACGGATGTAGTTGATGAACAATTGAAAGTGTTTTTTGATCAAGGCTTTTTGCTTTTTTATCTTCATTATTTTTCATATTCAATATCTTTAAATATTCCTTATAAATTTACAAAATATATTGATAAATTCAATATTATTAAATACTTGTATTTTGAAATAATTCTTGACAAACGTTTATGTAATACTTTTAAACATTTGATAATCATATTTATATAGCTAAAAAATAACAAATACATTTATTATTTCAAATAACCCAATATTAACAAGCCTAAACTTGCATTTAACAACTGTATTACAGCTATTTATATCTAAAGTTATGATTACTTTTTAACAAAATTGCAATATAAAAATGTTCATTCGATAAATTTGAGTACAAATAGATTCATTATGCAACATCAAGAATTTAATTTTAACATTTATAACACTAAATTATATGGTCAATATTTTGCTCCAAAAAATGTAAAAGATGTGATTGTTCTAGTGCATGGCATGGGTGAACACTCATCTAGGTATTCTAATTTTGTTATTCCTCAATTTTTAAAAAATAACTCGGCTGTTATAACCTTTGATCATTTTGGACATGGGAAAACGGAGGGAAAACGTGGTCATAATCCTGGCTTTAATGCCGTTTTAGATAGTGTTGAAGAGGTAATAAAAAAATCACAAGATATATTTGGAAACACATCAACCTTTCTTTATGGACATAGTATGGGTGGAAATGTTGTAATGAATTATGCTCTACAGCGTGAAAATGAATTAAAAGGAGTGATTTCTACCAGTCCGTTTTTAAAATTAGCTTTTGAGCCACCGAGCTGGAAACTAAAAATTGCGAAAATTCTATTAAAAATTGCACCGTCATTAACAATGAGCAACGAGTTGGATGTAGAAGGGATATCACGAAATAAAGAAATTGTAACAGCATATTTGAATGATCCTTTAAATCATGATAAGGTAAGTCCTAATTTTTCAATTGTTTTTATGGAAACTGCCGAATGGGCAATCAAAAATGCATCAAGGTTAAATATTCCTATGCTACTTATGCATGGAACAAACGATAGATTAACAAGCTATAAAGGCTCTGAAGAATTTGCTAAAAATGCTGGCGAAAATGTAGATTTAAAATTATGGGAAGGAGCTTATCATGAATTACATAATGATATATTAAAAAATGAAGTACTAGATGAAATGATTAAATGGACAAATAACCAATTATAATAAAAAAAATCTATGAAAAAAGTATTACTCCTCTGTTCATTACTTTTATTAAACTTTACATTCGCACAAAAAAGCCAGGATATTAATTTTGATAAAGGAAAAACATTCCCTTTACTTGAAGAATTAAAAGAATATAACATTAACAATCCAAATCTAACTGTAATTGATGTAAATTTTAATCAAACAAATAATTTTTCCCTTTTTAAGGATATTGACAAAACCAACATTGAAGAGAATAATTTTTCTTCATTTGTTTTGATTGAGCAATTAAACAACTTAGATCATAAAACCCCTTTCAATCTTAGCCATAATCCAACTCTTGAAAGATATATTAGAGTATTTTTAAAAGATCGTCGAGAATCTTTGTCAAATCTACTCGACCGAGCTAAATATTATTTCCCTTTATTTGAAAAACATCTTGACAAGTACAATTTACCATTAGAGATTAAATACTTAGCAGTTGTAGAATCGGCTTTAAAGCCAAGATCTAATTCACCTTCTGGAGCAAAAGGTTTATGGCAGTTTATGTACCCTACAGGAAAAATGTATGGTTTGGAAGTAAACTCATATGTTGATGAACGATATAATCCAATAAAATCTACTGAAGCTGCTTGTAAATATATTGAGAGTTTATACAATACTTTTCAGGATTGGGATTTAGCACTAGCAGCATATAATTCGGGACCTGGTAATGTTAGGAAAGCAATTCGTCGCTCTGGTGGTAAAAGAAATTATTGGGAGATTAGACAATATTTACCTCAGGAAACACGAGGATATATACCTGCTTTTTATGCTACATACTATGTTTTTGAATATGCAAGATACCACGATATCAATCCTAAAAATACTGGAATTACCTATTTTGAAATTGATACTATTCATATTAAAAAACAAATTTCATTTTCTGATATTACTGAACACATTCCAATAGAAAATAATTTATTGGTTCAATTAAATCCGCAATATAAACGAGAAGTAATTCCATATTCTAAATATAAAAAATACGCACTTACTTTACCTAAAGCATTAATAGTCAATTTTATTGAGAGTGAAAGTGAGATTTATAATCTTAAAAAAGTTTCAAATTCGAGTATAATTCCACTAAATCCAAAAAATAGTTATGAAGTTAAGCAAGGAGATAATTTAGGTAGAATTGCAGAAAGATTTAATATCAGTTTACAGCAATTAAAAACATGGAATGGTTTACAAACAGAGTATTTAATTAAAGGGCAGCATTTAGTCGTTACCGATAAAACAATTGAAATTAATTATCAAATAAGAACCATCACTATACCATAAAAAGAGAATTATAAATTATTTAAAACACAAAACTAAAATAAAAATCTATCAAATATTCAGGCAAAAACTACGTTTAAATTTAACAGTTTTTATGTTACAAAAGTTCTGCTATAAAAAAATATTTATATTAATTTAGCAGCGTTGAAAATGATTGATGAAAAATTAAAATTAGTTTATGTACAAAATTTCGGCTATACTTATAATATTTATATATTTTACGGGTTTTTCCCAAGAAAATAAAGCTTTAATAGATTCTACTTTACAGAATTCCGATTCTTTAAAAATCAATAAAAAAATAGCTTACACAAAAATTGATACTTTAAGAACCGATTCACTTCATGTATTAGAGAAAAAAATAGCAATTATTGACTATTCTCTAGCTACAGAAATTGACAAAAAATGGATGGAATCATGGAATAGTTCCGTTTTAAACGATACTATTAATTTGCTAATTGAAAATGATTCAATTAAAGAAATTGTTTTAGAAAACCTCCCTACAGATACTCTAAAACAAAGATTGGCACATTTAAACAGTAAAACACCTTTTAATGTTGAATATAATACTTCCTTAGAAAGAATTATTAAACATTATTTAAAAA
>DAOUQH010000135.1 GCA_030625645.1 Flavobacteriia bacterium
TATTCAGCCATCATTTCAATCATTTCAGAATTTGTTGGGGGTTTATTATTTTTCCATTTGTGTTCAGCTAGCCAAAAATATTTTGGTAAACCAGAAGTATGATTCAATAATTGTCTAATTGTTATATTCTCATAAGGGAAGTCTAAAAAATATTTTACAACTTTATCATCAAGTCCAATCAATCCCTTTTCGTAAAGAATCATAATTGCAGTAGCTGTAAACTGTTTACTCACAGATGCTAATTGAAATGCAGAACTCTCATCAATTTTTGTCTTTTTTTGAAAATTTGCTGTTCCGTAATAACCATTAAAAATTAGTTTTCCTTCCTTAGCTACCAGAATACTTCCATTAAAATCATTTTGCTTATTTAGCTTATTAAAAAAGGAATTTAACTTATTAGATACAACTTGAGTCTCTGATTTTGAAAAGGAGGGTATTTCAACTTCTTTTATCGATTCTATCACTTTTTCATTATTGTCATTGATATAGTCCTCTACATCTAAAGTAGAGATACTAAAACTATTAAATATTAATAAAAAAGGTAAAAGGTAAAATCTGAATTTCCTTCTTTTTTCAAATAGCATTTTTTTTGTTTATGAGAAATTAATAAGTTTCGCTTCTCAAAACAAACGTTTATTTTCAGGTTTTATTGAATTCGAAAGTTAAAACTATCCTAAAAAGAAGAAAATTCTCATACAGAGACTTGCTTATAGAAGATAAATTAGTGCTATTCTGGGTATTCTATCCGTAAATGGTAGATATTATTAAGTTTCTTTTTGATAACCTTCTTGATAGTTTGAATTTCTTTAAAAGTTATGTTAGCATTCATAAACTGTCCGTTTTTCATTTGTCCATCGATAACTTTTTCAACAAATTTATCAATTAGCATTGCGGTAGGTTCTTTAATACTTTTTGAAGCAGCCTCACATGCATCACACATCATTAAAATAGCAGTTTCTTTTGAAAAAGGAATTGGTCCTGGATATTTAAAATCTTCTTCGTTTACAGCTTCATGACCAAATTTTTCTTCTAATTTATAGAAATAATAAACAGTGTTTGTTCCGTGATGTGTTCTAATAAAATCTATAACTCTATCGGGTAAACCATTCTTTTTGGCTAATGCTATTCCCTTTATTACATGATTGATAATAATTTCAGCAGAATCTTTTGGAGATAATTCATCATGCGGATTAACACTTGTTGATTGATTTTCAGTAAAATACATTGGATTCAATATTTTACCAATATCATGATATAGAGCGCCAGTTCTTACTAACATTGCATTGGCACCAATTTCATTTGCTGAGGCTTCTGCTAGATTTGCAACTTGCATAGAATGCTGAAAAGTTCCTGGAGCTTTCTCGTTTAATTCACGTAATAATTTTGAATTAGTACTTGATAATTCCAATAAAGAAACATCAGATGCCAAACCAAATATTTTTTCATAAATCAATATTAAAAATAAAGATAAAAAAGCTAATACACCATTTAAAGCAAACATGCCAAAGTAACTCCAATTTAAGTGCTGGGCATTACCATTTTGAATAATAGAAAATGCAAAATAGGCTATAATATAAACTAGAGTTATTTTTGCTATCGAAATAAACAAATTAGCTCTTCTATGTAATTCATTAACTGTTAGTATTGTTACCATTCCTGCTATAATTTGCAAAAAAACAAACTCAAAACTATTTGGTACAATAAAGCCTAAAAGTAAAACAGTTGAAACATGTGTAAATAAACCTAATCTGGCATCAAAGAAAGCTTTTAAAACAATTGGTAAAATTATTATTGGAACCACGTAAATAAAATCTACCCAATATTTTTGAACTATCGTTACTAACGATACCATTAAAACGACATTAAAGAATATTAATGTTATTTTTGTGTTATTTTCAAATATTTCTGGTCGATATTTATATAAAAATAGAAAAAGCATGATTAGTACCATCGCCACTAGTGTTGTGTAGCCAAAAACAATCCAATTATAATTTGAATCACTCCATAATTGGGTGTCATATTCTTTCTTTAAGGAAGTTAAAATCTCAAATTTTTCATTATCTACCAAATCTCCTTTTGCAATAATTCTAATATTTTCAGATACCATTCCTTTAGTAAATGATCTATTTTTTAAATTATCTTCTACAACCCTTTGTGTCAATACATTATCATAAAAAATGTTTGGTTCTAAAATCTCAAAGAATATAGATATAAAATTTTCTTCTAAAGATTGGTATCTACTTTTACTAAAATGCTTTTGGATAGAAGCTACCAACTTTTCGGTAGTTAATAATTTATCAGATAAAATATCTTCTCCAATATTTCCAACTCTTAGTGTAATTAATTTATTTTCTTGAATTTTAGGATTATCAGCCTTATTCAAAAATCCGATTTTATAAACCTTATCTATATAATCTAATCCAAAATTCTTTAAACGTTTTTTTGAATATCCAATTGCAATAGAATCTTGTAAAATAAATTCAACTTTTTTATCGTACTCTTCCTTTACTTTATCCTTAACTTCTTCTTTAACAATAAAAAAAAGTTGCTTATTAGCTTCAATTTCTTCTGATTCATTATTCAAATCGTCTTCTGATTTTTGAATAGCAAAATCAAAGGGAGCATATAGGTTTTCGTATTGCCAGGGTTTTCCCTTTTGAAAATGATACTTGAATTGTCCTCCTTTTGGGAAAAGATATACTATAAAAATCGTAGTTAAAATAAATAACAATGCCTTATAAATAAAAGCATGGTTTTGGTAATATTTATTAAGAAAATCCTTCATTCTTTACATTTATAATTTCAAAAGTAATGATTCATAATTATATTTTTACATATTTTCTAAACGGATAGGTGTTTTTTCTTTAATCCAATCAGAATATCTTGTAAATCCAGCTTTTGTTTGGAGGTCTTCTGTTTTCTTTAAAATATTTTCAATTACACCATCAGGCATAATTTTTTGTGCTTTTATAAATGCCTCAATATCTTTAACATTATCATCTACTTTTTTACATAGATCGGTATTCAAGTTTTCAAGCCATTCTTCAAAAAGATCACCTTCACGCAAGTGTTTATCAATTATCTTCTCGATCATTTGTTTTCCATGCATTTTAGATTCTTGAATATTACCTCTTCCTGTAACGGCATTTCCTATTGCAAAAACATTATTATAACCATAAACTCTATAATTTTCTTTGTCTTTCATTTTTAGCCATGCTCCATCATAATGTAAGCCTTCTATTTGCTCTGGCAAACTTCCAATTGATGAGATAATCATAGGAGTTTCAATCGAATATGTATCTCCATCTTTAGTTTTAATTCTACCATTTTTAATTGATACCTTTTGTAATACTAATGCTTTTAAAGAACCATTTTCTTCAATTTTATCAATTGGAATACTTAATGGATTAAATTTAAATAAGTATTTATCAAGGTATTTTTGCAATAGTTTTTCAGAAACTTGTTTAGCTTTTTCAATGCTTTCTGGCGAATCATCTCTAGGTGATTTTAAAGGCATATCTTTAGCTGTTCTTCTATATACCAATCTCATACCTTTTATGTCAAGATCTTCAATGCTAGTATTATTTGATTCTAAAACTTTAGGAATTCCTTTTTTCTCAAATTCAAAAAGGTCAACAAATACTCCTTTCTTAGCAAGCAATACATCTTGAACCAATTCAATCATCCCTAATTTAACAACATCTAATGAAGCCAATCCTCCACCTACAACTACAGCTTCATCTTTGATTTTAATATTAGCCCCTTTATAATTTGGCTCGTGTTTATGGTTATACCAATGCAACAAAGAGTTTTGATAGATAATATCTTTACCAATAAGCTTGTCAATATCTTTAATTGGTAAATCACGATCTTTCCACGCTCCATTTGCAAGAATTACAACGGTAAAACCCCAATTATTTACCAAATCTTCAAAAGAAATATCTTTGCCAATTCTAACATTTGGAATAAACCTAATATTTTCATGATCGAGTTTACTATCAATATTTTTTTCTTGTTTATCTCTTAAACCTACATGCCATTTAGGTAAACCATCTTCTATTTTTCCGTAAGGGAGATCATTCATTTCAAAAACTATAACCTTATATCCTTTTGATGCTAACATATTGGCTGCCTCAGAGCCTGAAATAGAACCCCCAATTAATGCTATAAAATGCTTTTTATTACTAGAATCTACCATAATTAATAGTATTTAATTTATTATAAAAAAATTTAAAATATCTCAATGCAATATAAATCAAAATTGCAAAATCAGCATTATATATTCATCAAAAATAACTACTTTCGTATGAATAAGCATAAAAGAATTTATCTTTTACTTTATAATTTACAAAATCATATTTTAAATGTAAATTGATGAGTAAAAAATAATAAACATCTAAGAAACAAAATATTTATATCATGAGTAAAGAAGTTGTAATAGTATCAGCAGTACGCACACCAATGGGTAGTTTTATGGGAAGTCTTTCTAGTATTCCGGCTACAAAATTAGGTGCAATAGCAATAAAAGGTGCAATAGAAAAGGCTAATCTTAATCCAAATATTATTGATGAAGTGTTTATGGGTAACGTTTTACAAGCTGGTGTTGGACAAGCACCTGCTCGTCAAGCTGCAATTTTTGCCGGATTACCTTACTCTGTTCCTTGTACGACAGTAAATAAAGTTTGTGCTTCTGGTATGAAAGCAATCTCGCTAGCTGCACAAGCAATTAAATGTGGTGATGCCGAAATTATAGTAGCAGGAGGTATGGAAAATATGAGTCAGATACCTTTTTACCATCAAGGGCGTAATGGGCAAAAACTAGGAAATATTACACTAGAAGACGGTCTTTTAAAAGATGGCTTGACCAATGTTTACGATGGAAAACACATGGGTACTTGTGGTGATTTATGTGCAAATGAAGAAAATTTTACTCGTGAAGATCAAGATAAATTTGCTATAGAATCTTATAGACGTTCAGCAAAAGCCTGGAA
>DAOUQH010000107.1 GCA_030625645.1 Flavobacteriia bacterium
AGGATCAATTTGTAAATGTACTTGAAAGCTTGTATTACATGCTTCAAAAAGAATTGTTTCGTGCGTTAATATTAATTCATCAACACCTCTTAAATGAAGTCTAAAATCTTTACCTCTTATTTTTTTTAATATCTTGCTAAGGGTTTTATACCTTTTATGAGGGGTAATATTTTTATATGCTAAATCTTTTTTCTTTAATGTTGGGAGGATTCCAACAAGTAAAATCTTATTATTATCTATTTTTTCAGCATTAATTTGGGCAATCTCTATCAGACTTGTTAGTTGCTCTTTTAACTTAGAAAAACAATTGTTTTCTAGCAATAATGGATCTAAATTTAACTCAATATTAAACAGTGCAATTTCTGTTGTAAAACGCTTATCATCAATCTCTTTTAGAATTTTTAAAGCATTTTTTGAAGGCCTAAAATTCTCATCAACAATAAAAAGCTCTTGTTCTGCACCAATTCTATTAATCCCTTTTTCAAAAATATTTTCTTTAAACATTTTTTCAAGAGCTTCAATATCACATAGTAGATGATTAAAGTATTCTCTTCTTTCGTGTAAACTCGATATTTCTCTAATTTTTTGATAGCCCATAAAAAAAGCATTCAACTGCTGAAGTTACAGTTAAATGCTTTCAAATCAAATGATTTATGTCATACTTGTTACCAAACAAATAATGGTTTGTCTTTCATCATGGTATTTACTTTTTGAGCAATACTTTCTAATCTCACCTCATCTTCAAAATTTAAAACTACTTCATCAATAAGATCTACAATAGGCCCCATATCTTCTTCTTTTAATCCACGAGTAGTAATAGCTGCAGTACCAACTCTAATTCCTGAAGTGATAAAAGGTGATTTATCATCAAAAGGAACCATATTTTTATTAACTGTAATATCAGCTTTTACCAAAGCATTTTCAGCTTCTTTTCCTGTAATATTCTTATTACGTAAATCGATTAGCATCATGTGATTATCAGTTCCTCCAGAAATTAATTGATAATCTTTTTCTACAAATGCTTTTGCCATTGCTGCTGCATTTTTCTTAACTTGTAATTGATAGTGCAAAAAATTATCTTCTAAAGCTTCCCCAAAAGCAACTGCTTTAGCAGCAATTACATGCTCTAAAGGTCCGCCTTGCATTCCTGGAAAAACTGCTGAATTTAATAAGGTGCTCATCATTTTTGTTTTTCCTTTCGGAGTTTTTTCGCCAAATGGATTTTCAAAATCTTTACCCATCATAATCATACCACCTCTTGGTCCACGTAAAGTTTTATGAGTTGTGGTTGTTACGATATGACAATGAGGCATCGGATCATTTAAAATTCCTTTTGCGATCATACCAGACGGATGCGAAATATCAGCTAATAGAATTGCTCCAACACTATCGGCAATTTCTCTAAATTTTTTAAAATCAATATCTCTTGAATATGCCGATGCACCAGCAATTATCAATTGTGGTTTAACCTCACTTGCAGTTTTCTGGATTTTATCATAATTTAGAACTCCGGTTTCTTTATCTACTCCGTAAAAAGTAGGCTTATATAATTTACCTGAAAAATTAACTGATGAACCATGTGTTAAATGTCCGCCGTGAGATAGGTCAAAACCTAAAATAGTATCTCCAGGTTTTAAACATGCCTGATAAGCAGCTGCGTTAGCTTGTGATCCCGAATGTGGTTGCACATTTACATATTCGGCATCATATAAAGCTTTTGCTCTATCTATAGCCAATTGTTCAACAATATCTACTACTTCACATCCACCGTAATACCGTTTTCCTGGGTATCCTTCTGCATATTTATTGGTTAATACAGATCCTGATGCTTCCATAACTTGCTCACTTACATAGTTTTCTGAAGCTATTAATTCCAAACCAATCGTTTGTCTTTCTTTTTCTTGTTGAATTAAATCAAATATTTGTTGATCTCTTTGCATAGTTAAATTTTAAGTTTCTGTTAAAATCGCCTCAAAAATACTAAAATCATTTCGCATATAAGAAGAAACATATATATTTGAGATAAATATTTTAACTCCAAACAATGAAAATAACTGCTAATAATACTAAACTAAAATCCTGGCTTAAAGTTGATAAAGATACCGACTTCCCCATTCAAAATATTCCTTTCGGAGTATTCTTAACTAAAAACGATATCATAACTGTTGGAACTCGAATTGGTGATTATGCAATCGATCTTGCTGCTTTGCATCAATTAGGGTATTTTAAAGGAATTCCTCTTACCGAGGATATATTTATGCAAAACACTCTAAACGATTTTATTTCTGATGGTCAAAATACATGGAGATTGGTAAGAAACAGAATTTCTGAAGTATTTGATGCAGACAATAACAAACTTCGCGATACTAAAAAACATCGAAATAAAGTAATCTTTCAAATAAATGATATAGAAATGCAACTACCTATTGATGTTTGTGATTATACCGATTTTTTTTCGAGTAAAGAACATGCTATGAATGTTGGTAAAATGTATGGAAAAAAGAAAAATCTACTAAGGCCCAATTGGTTGCATATGCCTTTGGCTTACCACGGAAGGTCTTCTTCGGTTGTGGTTTCTGGAACAAAGATTAGGCGACCACACGGACAAACTTTAACCCAAGAAGCAAACCCTGTTTTCGGTCCTTCAAAATTTGTAGATTTTGAAATAGAGATGGGTTTTATTACAACGGATGCAAATAAATTAGGAAAAAATATTCCTATCGAAGAAACAGAAGAAAATATCTTTGGAATGGTATTATTAAATGATTGGAGTTCTCGAGATATTCAAGATTGGGAATCTGTACCTCTTGGACCTTTTTTAGCAAAGAATTTTGCAACCACAATTTCACCATGGATTATTACAATGGATGCTTTACAACCTTTTAGAGTTGAAAGTCCGGAACAAGATCCGAAACCTATGGAATATCTTCAAAAAGAAGGCTTGAATAGTTATGATATTCATTTGCAAGCATCTATTAAACCTAAGAAAGAAGAGGAAACTATAGTTTGTAATACCAATTTTAAATATATGTATTGGACAATCTTCCAACAATTAGCACACCATACAATAAATGGATGTAATGTTAGATCTGGTGATCTTTTTGGTAGTGGAACTGTTTCCGGTTCAACCGAAAAAAGTTTTGGATCTATGCTTGAACTTGCATGGAAAGGCACAAAACCAATAGCGTTAAAAGATGGTAGCAAGAGAACATTTTTAAATGACAATGATGCCGTAATCTTAAGAGCCTACTGCCAAAATGAAAAAATAAAAATTGGCTTTGGAGAGTGTAAAGGCAGATTAAAAAAGGCTAAACTTTAGTTATTTCGTCAAATGTACTTACCATAAAATTAGGCAATAAAAAAGAGGAAATATATTTTCCTCTTTTTTGTTATCTATCTTGAAAAATGCTAATCCATTTTTATTTTGCTTTTTCAATAATTTCCATTTCAAATAACAAATCTGTATTTGGAGGAATTACATTACCAGCTCCTTTTTCACCATAAGCCAAATGAGAAGGAATGATTAGTAAAACTTTATCTCCTATATTCATTTGTTGTAAACCTTCTCTAAAACCTGGAATTAATGGTGCATTAGGACCACAAACCATAGGTATAGGACTATAACCACCACCTTGATCTTTACGAGGGTTAAATTTACCATGTAGCTCTTCAACTTCTTTAATATTTGAGTCAAAAAGATCTCCAGTTGTAAAATATCCTGCATAATTAACCATTACTTTAGAACCAATTGCAGGTTTCTCACCACCACCTTTCTTAATACTTATCACTTTTAATCCTGAAGGTAAAACAATTGCATTCACTTCATTCTCCTCAATAAATTTTAATAGATCTTCTTTTTTCTTATTTAGTTCTTCTGCAAGTTTTTGTTTTTCTTCTTCAATAGATTTATAATAATTATCAAATTCGGCAGCTGCGTCAAAACTTTTCGCTTCTTTACCCACTCTAATAATCTCTACATGATTAATGATATCACCTTCAGCAATTGAATCAACTACCTCTTGACCAGTAATTACATGTCCGAAAACAGTATGACGACCATCTAAGTGATTAATTTCATTATGAGTGATAAAAAACTGACTTCCATTTGTATCTGGGCCTGAATTTGCCATTGACAAAATACCTGCTCCATTGTGCGAAAACATCAAATTACCTTCATCATCTACAGGAAATTCTGATTCGAATTTATATCCAGGATCTCCTGATCCATTCCCACGAGGATCTCCTCCCTGAATCACAAAATCTTTTACAACTCTATGAAATGTTAAACCATCATAAAATAATTTTCCTTTAAATTCTTTACTTACATGCGTATTTGTTCCTTCAGCTAAAGAAACAAAATTTGCAACTGTAACAGGTGTATGCTCGTATTCTAATTGTAAAAGAATATCTCCTTTAGCTGTTTCTATATCAGCATATAAACCTTCACTTAAATCAGGATATTTTACTGATTTACAAGACATAAAGCTCAAAATAGTCGCAATAATTGTTAATTGTATTAATTTCATAATCTAATTTTTATTTTTTAGTATTTGTTTTAATTCAACTGTATATATTAATATTTCGTTTGATTTTATTTTTTTATCTCCGGTATAACCGAAAGCTTTATAAGAAGGAAAAAGAAATGTTATAACATCTCCTTGATGCATTAATTTCACACCTTCTTGTAAACCGGTAATCAACTCTTCTTTATCGACCAAATATCTTTTATCCCCTAATTCTTCTCTTGAATAAATAATCGAATCATTTAACTTTTTAATTTCAAACGAAAAGATTATTTCATCACCCTTTACAGGTAAATAATTATGCAAACTATCTTTTTTATTATAAAAATACCAAAAACCAAATTCGGAATTTATATAGTTATTTAAAGAATCCTTTTGCATTTTGAGTTGTAATAATTTGTTTTCGAATTTATTCAAATTCTTATTTCGTTTAATTGATTCCTCAATAAAAGAGCCTGACTTTCTCAAAACTGGTTTTCGAGGTTCAGATTTATTACAAGAGCTAAAAACTAAAAATATAACAACGATAATGTATAAAAATTTATTCATGTGTATTGTTTAATTTTTCTTCATATTCGGGTAGAATGCTTAAAAAATATGGAATAGTTTTTTCTAAACTCATTTCTGTTCTTCCACCAGCAGCATTGATATGACCACCACCATTAAAATATTCTCTAGAAACTTCATTTACATTAAAATCACCTATTGAACGGAAAGATATTTTAATAATTCCTTGTTTTCTATCTTCAATAAATATCGCTGCAAAATTCACATCGTTTAAAGAAAGTGCATAATTTACAAATCCTTCAGTATCTCCTTTTTTGTAATTAAATTTTTGAAGTTCGCTATTTGATAAGGTAATATATGCTGTTTTATATTTGGGTAAAACCACCATATTACTTAATGCTCTACCTAACAGTTGTAACCTACTAACTGAATTTTCGTATATTTTATTATAAATTTTGGCATGTTCTACACCTTTATCAAGCAAACTTGCTGCAACTCTATGGGTTTGACTAGTAGTTGCCGGAAACCTAAATGAACCTGTATCCGTTAAAATTCCGGTATATAGACAAGTAGCAATATCTTTATCAATTTTTGAAAGATCTTCAAGCATTTCAATAAATTGATAAATCATTTCACTTGTCGAAGAAATCTTTGAATTACTATAAGTGAACTTTGCAAAATCTTCAGGCTGCTGATGATGATCTATTAAAATATAAACAGGTTTAATTTCTTCTAACACTTTTAGCATCTTCGCACCCACTCTATGTAAAGCATTAAAATCTAAAGTGAATACAATTTCTGCTGTTTTTAAAATTTCTGTCCCTTTAGAAATATTATTTTCAAAAAATAAAACTTCATCAGCTCCAGGCATCCATTTTAAAAAATCAGGACACTCATTCGGACTTACAACAGTTACCTGATGACCTAATTTTATCAAATAATGATAAATTCCTAAACTCGCACCATAGGCATCTCCATCAGGGTTTCTATGCGGAACAATTACAATTTTTTTTGGTATTGAAAGTAAGGATTTTATACCTTTTATATCTTCTAAATTCATAAGCTGCGAATATACATTAAAATTAAATAATTGAAAATTAAAATTATAAAAAGTGAGGAGTGATCTTAGGTACATTCAAATTTATGCCTATTTTTATAAAAAATATAATAGTAATGAGAATAAGCAAACTTTTATTTCTTGTATTAATAGTTTCAAGCCTATCTTGTACCTCTTCCAAAAAAAAAGAAAAAGATGATCTTACAAAAAGTGATTTTATTATTTCTTTTAGTTCTTGTGATAATCAAAGTATTCCAAATACAATATGGGATGATATTTTAATCAATAACCCTGATATTTTTATTTGGGGAGGCGATATTGTTTATAGTGATACCTATGATATGGATTTTATGAGATCTAATTATGGAATTCAAAAAAATGATTCGGTATATCTAGACTTTACTAAAAAAGTTGATATTCTTGCCACTTGGGATGACCATGATTATGGTAAAAATGATTCAGGTTCCGACTATACAATGAGGGATAGTGTTCAACAAATATTTTTAGACTTTTTTGATGTTGAAGCAAATGATGTACGTAGAAAAAGACCAGGTGTTTATTTTTCTAAAGATTATACAATTAAAAATAATTTAATTAAAGTTATCGTTTTAGATACACGATATTTTAGAAGTGAATTAACAAAAGATAATAGCACTAAAAAACGCTATAAAGCTAATAAATATGGTGAGGGTACAATGCTTGGTGATATTCAATGGAATTGGTTGGAGGATAAACTAAATAATTCAAAAGCCGACTATAATATTATTGTGAGCAGTATACAATTTTTATCGTATGAGCACGGATTTGAAACTTGGGGAAATATGCCTCATGAAGTTGAAAAATTAGAAAAAATAATATCCAACTCAAAGGTTAAAGGTGTTATCATATTATCAGGAGATAGGCATATTGCTGAAATATCATCTAAAGATATTTCGGGATTATCCTATCCTTTAATCGATTTTACGGCTAGCGGAATGACACATTCTTATACCTCATTTAGTGGTGAAGAAAATGAGTTTAGAGTTTCTAAAGTGGTTTCTGATAAGAATTTTGGAATATTAAAATTTGATTTTATAAATAAGAAAGTATTAATGGAAATTAGAGGGGAGAATAATATTCTTTACGAGAGTATTGTTCAGGAATATTAATGAATATAATTTGCCTATTTAAGTGAAATAATTAAATTTGTCAAAATTCAATAAAAAACTATTAAAATGACAACAAACAGAACATTTACAATGATAAAACCGGATGCTGTTGAAAATGGACATATCGGTGCTATTTTAGATAAGATCAATGCTTCAGGATTTAAGATTGTAGCAATGAAATTAACACAAATGACTTTAAGAGATGCTAAAGAATTTTATGCAATCCATAGTGAAAGACCTTTCTTTGGCGAATTGGTAGAGTTTATGACTCGTGGTCCGATCGTTGCAGCAATACTAGAAAAAGAAAATGCAGTCGAAGATTTTAGAGCTTTAATTGGAGCTACAAATCCTGCTGATGCTGCCGAAGGAACTATTCGTAAATTATATGCTACTTCACTAGGTGAGAATGCAGTTCACGGTTCAGACAGTGATGAAAATGCTGCTATTGAAGGTTCTTTTCACTTTGCAGGAAGAGATATGTTTTAGTAATAAAATATTTTAATAATATAAAAAAGAGGACTTTTTCATATAAAAGTCCTCTTTTTTTTGGTCATTATTTTTATGAGTTTCACTAAT
>DAOUQH010000045.1 GCA_030625645.1 Flavobacteriia bacterium
TTGCTATCTTTAAGCATAGGAACAAAGCGAAAATCACCAAGTTCATGTTTCTCAAATTCTTTTTCTCCTTTTCGGATAAAGAGCGTCATGATTTGAGTTCCTTCTCCAACAGGAATTACTAACTTACCTCCTATTTTTAATTGTTTTAATAAAGGATTAGGAACAAATGGCGCACCTGCTGTAACGATAATTCCGTCAAATGGAGCATTTTCTGGCATTCCTAGATAACCATCTCCAAAAGTTAATTTTTTAGGAACATAACCAACTTTTGGTAAAAATTCCTTAGTTTTTGTATATAATTCTTTTTGGCGTTCAACACTATAAACTTCGGCATTTAACTCTATTAAGACCGCTGTTTGATAACCAGAACCTGTTCCTATTTCTAAAATTTTATCATTTGCTTGAATATCTAATAATTCTGTTTGAAAAGCAACCGTATAAGGTTGAGAAATAGTTTGATCTGCAGCTATCGGGAAAGCATTATCTCGATATGCAAAATCAACAAATCCAGAATCCATAAATAAATGCCTTGGTACTTTTGAAATAGCATCTAGAACTTTTTTATCTCTAATTCCTTTGTCCTCAATAATTTTAACCAATTGATTGCGAAGCCCTTTATGTCGTGGTAAATCTATCATCATATAATCGTAAAATTAGATAAATATTTTACTTTTTAGTAAGATTTTTAATATTTTTTTATTTACTGGAGTAATACAGAATAGTTAGGAAATTAAAGTACAAAATTGATATTTTTTACTCTTTAAATTGTGACTTGTTTTTTGTAAATTTGAAGAATAACTTTATAATAAAAATAAAATGAAAAATATAGCAGTAATAGGTGCCGGAACAATGGGAAATGGAATAGCTCATGTTTTTGCTCAAAATGGATATCAAGTAAACATAATTGATATTTCTCAAAATGCCTTAGAAAGAGCTTTGGCAACTATTGATAAAAATTTAGAACGTTTATTAAGTAAAGAAAGAATAAGTTCTGAAGATAAAAGTAATACGATTAATAATTTAAAAACTTTCACTTCTATTTCAGAAGGTGTGAAAAATGCTGATTTGGTTATTGAAGCTGCTACAGAAAATGTTGATCTAAAATTAAAGATCTTCAAACAAATTGATGAAGAAGCTCCAAAAAATGCAATTTTAGCAAGTAATACTTCTTCAATATCTATCACTAAAATTGCAGCAGCAACTTCTAGGCCAGAAAAAGTAATCGGGATGCATTTTATGAATCCAGTTCCAATAATGAAATTGGTTGAGATAATAAGAGGTTATTCAACTAGCGATGAGGTTACAGATACAATTATGGAACTTTCAAAGAAATTAAAAAAAGTTCCTGTTGAAGTAAATGATTATCCAGGATTTATAGCAAACAGAATTTTAATGCCAATGTTAAATGAAGCCATTTATTCTTTATATGAAGGTGTTGCTGGTGTTTATGAAATTGATACCGTAATGAAATTAGGTATGGCTCATCCAATGGGACCATTACAGTTAGCTGATTTTATTGGACTGGATGTTTGTTTATCAATACTAAACGTTTTATATGAAGGTTTTGGAAATTCAAAATATGCACCATGTCCCTTATTAGTTAACATGGTTGCAGCAGGAAAATTAGGTGCAAAATCTGGTGAAGGTTTTTATGATTATTCCGGAAGCCGAAAAGCTGAAAATATTGCTAAACAATTTGTATAGAAATAATCTATCAAAAAAGAAAAAGCCCATATATAGGCTTTTTCTTTTTACTATTTTCACTTAAAGATCTTAATTTTATAACCACTTTAAAAAGTAATCCATAAGTTCTTCTTTAAGTTCGTAATGAAGTTTTATATAAGTTTTCATATCATCTCTTAGCGATGTTTGTTGATTTCGTAATCTTCCATCAATCTCTTCTGAAATATCCGTTGCATCAATAATCTTACGTTTCATTCTAATTCTTTGTAATAGGTGACCTATCACCTCTTTTTCTCTTATTATTCGGTTTTGAAATCCTTCTAAAGGAATCATAGCTTCAGTACCAATATTTCGTTTTGCTACTTCTTCTAATTTTTTCTCAAATTTCAACATTTCATCTCTGTGAAATCTCAACTCTCTCTTCCAAATTTTTATATTGAATTTTAAATCGCTTAGATAAACTAATTTTACCTCCATAGCTAGTTGCTGTTTAAATTAATAATACTATAAATTTCACAAAAAAAAATGACATAACAACTGATATATTTCATTTTTTTTATATGAATGTAATATTTAACACATAATAAGGAAGTTTACAAGATTGTTTTTAAGATAAAAGATATTTCATTTTCTTAATTTTTATTTCTAAATCAGTAGCTAATAAAAAAGTATCCGCTAATAATACAAATAAAAAAATCCTGTAAAAGCAAATGACTTTACAGGATTTCTTATAAAAATAAGAAACTATTATTCTTCAGGTTCTTTATCTTTCTTTTTGGTTTTGTTCCAAATTTTAATTTCATCCTCTTCCTCAATTCCAGAAAGTATTTCTACATTTATTCCGTCTGATATTCCCAACTCAACATCTCTTTTTTCAAACTCTTGATCACTAGTTTTTATTTCTACATAAGGTTTTTCTGTTTTCTTGTCAAATTGTAATAATGACTCTTTAATTGACCAAACGCTATCTTTTTGTTCTAATATAATTTCCGCATTAGCGCTATAACCTGCTCTTACAAAAATATTCTCATCTAAAGTAACATCTGCTTTTATCTTAAATTGAACAGCACCACTCTCTTCTGTCCCTTTTGGTGCAATAAAATTTAATTTGGCAGGGAATTTTTTCTCATCAATTGCCCCCAAAGAGACTTCAATATCAATGTTTTCGCTAAGCTTACCAACTTCGGCTTCATCAACTTTTCCTTCAAATATCATTTTGCTCATATCAGCAATAGATGCAATTGTAGTACCTGCATTAAAATTATTACTTTGAATCACCTGATAACCTACTTTTACTGGGATTTCTAAAATCATACCAGAAGTTGTTGCTCTAATATTGGTGTTTGCAGAACCTCCAGATCCCGAAAATCCTTTACGAATTATTTGATAATCACTTTGTGCATTCCGTAGATCTTGCTTTGCTTGATTGTAATTTAGTTCAATTGACTCAAAATCTTTACGAGAAATAACACCACTATCATATAATTTTTTATTTCTCTCATATACAATTTTTGTATTATTTACCTGAAGCTTTAATTTGCTAATTCTACCTTGTGCACTATTTAATGATTGTTCATTAGGTACAACTTTAACTTTTGCAATAAGATCACCTTTTTTAATATTTGAACCTTCTTCTACAAAAATTTGATCAATAATACCTGAGATTTGAGGCTTGATCTCCACTTCTTCTAATGGAATAACTTTTCCTGTGGCAACAGTTTTATTTACAATATTTGTTTTAAAAAGCTTTTCCGTTTCGTATTCTACAGGAGGTTTGCTATTTTTCATACCAAACCAAATCAATACAGCTATTAAAGCTAAAGCTATTCCTCCAAAAATTAGATTTTTTTTCATTCGTCTAAATTTATTATTATTCTGATTATATTTTATTTATTGTTATTCGTCTCTTAATGCTTCAATAGGCTTAATACTTACAGCAATTTGAGCTGGTATCAATCCGATTAAAGTACCTAATATTATTAATGTAGCTGCTGCAATTAAAATTACAGGAATATCTACAGTTGGATTTAGTAAAGCTGCTTCGTCTCCTTGTCCAAGAAAAGCATCAATCATCATTAATACTATTCCTCCTGAAATGATTCCTAATGCGCCTGCTAAACTTGTTAAAAAAACAGATTCCAAAATTATTTGACGCTTAATTTCCCATGGCTTTGCACCTAATGCACGTCTAATTCCAATTTCTTTTGTTCGCTCTTTAACAGTGATTAACAGTATGTTACCAATTGCAAATACACCTGCAATTAAAGTTGCAATTCCAACAAACCAGGTTAAAAATTGCATACCAGTTAAAAAGCCTGTAACTTTTTTAATTTCTTTTCCTAGATTAAAACTTCCAAATGCTCTATCATCTTCTGGATGAACATCATGTAAGTTTTTCAATAATAATTTTACATCTGCTTCAATTTGTGTAATTTCAAATCCGGACTTACCGGTTATCATCATCCAGCCAATACTATCCCCTCTATTATAAACTTGCTGAAAAGTTGTAAAGGGTATATGAATTGCACCTTGTGGACCACCAGTTTTAACTTGCCCTTCTTTGTACATACCAACAACTTTATAATTAATATTGTTGATTTTAATGTATTGCCCAATAGGATATTCGTCTTTATCAAAAAGTTGCTTATAAATCTCATTTTCAATTACACATACTTTTTTCTTTTCAATCATATCATTTTCGTTTATGAATCTTCCATAAACTAAATCCTTCTTTTCTACTTTATCTAATTCGGGATAATCACCATAAATACCAAATGTGCCTGTTTTAAAATCGTTTTCGGCCATTGCTTGGGTTTGATGTCTTGGAACTACAAATTCAAGTCCTTTAATTTCACTTTTAATATTTTCCAAATCTGACATTTTAAGGGTTATTCTTTTTCCTTCTTGAAATCCTTTAAAAGGCTTACTTGTAGATTGTGCCCATACAAAAACACTGTTTGTTGCAAAACTACCAAAAAGATTATTAAATTTATTCTCCAAACCTTTTGCAGCTCCTAATAAAACAACCAATAAAAAAATACCCCACATTACACCAATTATAGTAATTGCCGTACGCATTTTATTCTTTTTAATGCTGTCAAATATTTCTTGCCAGGTATCTTTGTCAAATATAAACTTCATCTTTACTCGTCGTTTAGTGCTTCAATTGGTTTTATTCGGGCAGCTCTTTTAGCAGGAATATAGCCTGCAATGGTACCAGCAATTATTAAAATTATAGTAGCTCCAACAACTACATAAGTCTCTACACTTGGATTAACTATAAAATATTTTTCTAAGCTGTCGCCGATTGCTTTTAAAATAAATACACCTATTAATAAACCTGCATATCCAGCTATTGCTGTAACAAAAATTGACTCTAACATAATCATTCCAATAATTGATTTAGGTGTTGCTCCAATTGCTTTTCTTATACCAAATTCTTTAGTTCTTTCTTTAACAATATAAACCATAATATTACTTATGCCAATTACTCCAGCTATTAAAGTTCCTATTCCGATAAAAAGGATTATCACATTAAGTGCCATCATAATAGCTTGAACTTGTTTTGTTCCCTCAGCATAATTTTGAACTCTTAATGCAGATTGATCTCTTGGATCTATATTATGTTTTTCTTTTAATAATTTGGTTAGTAAATTTGTAAAGGCCAATGATTCATCTACACTTAACTTAGGATTATAAGTCAACCCAAATCTATCTATTTCATCATTATTTCGATACATACCTTGGGCAGTTGTAAATGGTGTATAAATATGACGTTCATCTCCATCTCCTCCAGGATCATTAAAAACCCCAATAACTTTATAGGAAATACCATCTAAATTGATATTTTTACCCATTGCACTTAATTCTCCAAACAAATCTTTTTCTACCAACCTACCTATAGCAATAACTTTAGCTCTTTTTTTAAGATCTAATACACTTAAAAATCTACCATCCTGAATTACAGCAGATTCTAAAGGTTGATAATCGGGGTAAACCCCACGAACTGTATATCTATTTTGTTCTCCTTTATAAACAGCTTGCACATTTCTACGCTCAATATTTGGACTAAAAAATTGTATTTTATCTTCAAACTCCTTATTTATAAAATAGGTATCATCATTCTTAAATTGAATTTTTCTACCACTCTGCAATCCCTTATAAGGCTTGGTTGTTCTACCTGATCTAATGTAAACTGAATTCTGAGCATCACCGGCAAATTCCCTTTCAAAAGAGTGTTTTAAACCATTGCCTATTCCAAACAAAAGCGTAAATAATAATATTGCAAAAGCAATAGTAAAACCAGATAAAATGGTTCTTAACTTATTCTTACTTAAAGTTTGGAAAATTTCTCGCCAACGATCTAGATCAAACATAATTTATACCTTAACTTTTTTAGTCCTTTCATCACTTGTGATAACACCATCTAATAAACGTATAATTCTATCTGTTTCATGAGCAATATCTTCTTCATGAGTTATAACAACAACAGTCATTCCCTCTCTATTAATCTCTTTTAATAATTCCATTACCGAATGAGAAGTTGTAGAATCTAATGCACCTGTAGGCTCATCTGCCAAAACTACTTTTGGATTTGTAACCAATGCCCTTGCAATTGCTACACGCTGTTTTTGCCCTCCAGAAAGTTCACTAGGTAAATGGTTTGCCCAATCTGTTAATCCAACTTTGTCGAGATATTCCATTGCTGTTTTTTGACGTTCCTTTCTTCCAATACCTTTATAATATAATGGTAGAGCCACATTTTCAAGAGCATTTTTATAAGTAATTAAATTAAATGATTGAAATACAAAACCTAAAAATTTATTTCTTAAAATAGCTGCTTTCTTCTCATCAAGATTTTCGATTAACTGACCATTTAAAAAATATTCTCCTTTGTCATGCGTATCTAATAAACCAATTATATTTAATAAAGTAGATTTCCCCGAACCAGAAGACCCCATAATTGATACAAACTCTCCTTCTTTAATCTCTAGATTCAACCCTTTTAAAACATGAAGTGAATCTTTACCCATGGGATAAGATTTATGTAAATCCTTAATTATAATCATCAGACTATCAATTTGTTTAATACTATTTCTTCTAAAAACAAAACTATTATAAATGTATCATAAATACTAATTATGTTTTGTAATTTTACAAGGTGAAAACAATTTCCAATAAATCAATTATTATATTTGATGGATACTGCAATCTTTGTAATTCATCAGTTCAATTTATAATAAAAAGAGACCCTTTGCAAAAGTTTATCTTTTCTTCACTACAATCAGACGCTAGTCAGCAAATTTTGTTACAGCTTAATTATAAAAATAATCAAATAAATACAATTATTTTAATTGAAGATAATACTATTTATGAAAAATCAACAGCTGTATTACTAATTGCAAAGCATTTATCTCCATATTGGCATTATTCTCAATATTTATTATACATACAAAAAAAATATCGTGACTGGATCTATGATTTTATTGCAAAAAATAGATATAAATGGTTTGGAAAAAGGGAATCGTGTACAGTTGAATTAGAAAATCTGAATAATCGATTCTTATAAAGTTTCTTTGTTAATAATCAAACTATTTCAAATTATAAGCCAAAAGTGGAAACAAATTTTATCCATTAATACCCAATTAATGTAACAATTCTACTAATTTTACTACCTATATAAAAATCAAAAAAAAGATTGACCAAAGATTTAGAACATAAATTTGTTGCAGAACTGGAGGGTAACCAAAACATCATTCATAAAGTTTGTAGAACTTATACAAATAATGATGCTGCACATAAAGATTTATTTCAGGAAATAACGATCCAGCTATGGAAAGCATATCCAAAATTTAGAGGAGACTCAAAATTTAGTACATGGATGTATCGGGTTTCGCTAAATACAGCTATTTCTCTGTATAGAAAAACAAAGAGACAAATTAGCACCTCCCCTATTTACGATAACCTTAAAGAGTTGGAATATGAAGGCTATAATGATGAAAGAGACAAACAAATGGATTTATTATACAAAGCAATTCATAGTTTAAATGATATTGAAAAAGCATTGGCATTATTATATCTAGAAGATAAGAATTATAAAGAAATTTCTAATACGCTTGGTATTAGCGAAGTAAATGCAAGAGTAAAAATGAATAGGACAAAAACAAAACTAAAGAACATTTTAAATCCTTAAATATGGATAAATTAGAACAACTAAAAAATGTTTGGCAAAAACAAGAAGATTGTAAAATCACCTTTTCAAAAGATGAAATTTATATAATGATGCGTCAAAAATCATCATCTGTTGTTAAGTGGATTCTTATTATTAGTATTTTAGAATTCCTTTTACCAAATCTATTTTTACTATTTACAGATCATGGTTCTTCAGCTGATTTCTATAACAAATATTCAATAGCAACTGCAATGAAGTTCTATTTTTTAGTCCACTTTATTATTATTATAATTTTTATCTACACTTTTTACAAAAATTATAAAAATATCTCAGCAGTTAGTAATGTAAAAGAATTGATGCAAGACATCATCAAAACACGAAAAACCGTGAAATATTATATCTATTATAATATTGCAATGGCTGCTATTATTGGTTTACATATTTTTTATAAGGTTTTTAATTCTGAATCGTTTTTAGAAACGCTTCCCAGCAATACAAACCAAATAACAATTTGGGTTGTTGCACTACTTATTTTTGTTTTTGTTTTATTTATATTTTGGGGTATTTACCGAATTATTTATGGTTTCTTTCTAAAAAAATTGAATAAAAATTATAATGAATTAGAAAGAACGGAGTACTGCTAAGCTAATCTTTATTCTTTTTTGTAGTAAAATTCATTTCTTTAGTAACATTGTTTACTTTAAAACATGACACTTATCAATACTTAACAATCTTGATTTTGTAAATTTGTATAAATTTTTATTACAAACAACACAAGTAAATATAAAAACATGAAATTTAGAATCGAAAAAGACACTCTTGGCAACGTAGAAGTACCTGCTGACAAATATTGGGGTGCACAAACAGAAAGATCTAGAAATAATTTTAAAATTGGACCAGAAGCTTCTATGCCACTTGAAATCATTCAAGCTTTTGCTTATTTAAAGAAAGCTGCAGCTCATGCTAATGCTGAACTTGGCGTACTTGATGACAGTAAAAAAGAACTTATTTCACAAGTTTGTGATGAAATTATTGAAGGAAAGTTAAATGATCATTTTCCATTGGTAATCTGGCAAACAGGAAGTGGAACGCAAAGCAATATGAATAGTAATGAAGTTATTGCAAATAGAGCTCAAGAATTAGCCGGTAAAACCATTGGTGAAGGCGAAAAAACAATTCAGCCAAATGATGATGTTAACAAATCACAATCATCTAATGATACTTTCCCAACCGGAATGCATATTGCTGCATATAAATTAATTATTGAAAATACTATTCCAGGAGTAGAGCAATTACGTGATACTTTAAAAAATAAATCTGAAAAATTTAAAGATGTAGTTAAAATTGGACGTACACATTTAATGGATGCTACTCCTTTAACTTTAGGGCAAGAATTTAGTGGTTATGTTTCACAATTAGATCACGGTTTAAGAGCTTTAAATAATACTTTGGCACATTTATCTGAGTTAGCACTTGGAGGAACAGCTGTTGGTACAGGGTTAAATACACCAAAAGGTTATGATGTTTTGGTTGCTAAAAAAATAGCTGAATTTACTGGTCTACCATTTATTACAGCCGAAAATAAATTTGAGGCTTTAGCTGCTCATGATGCTATTGTTGAAACTCATGGTGCTTTAAAACAATTAGCAGTTTCTTTAAATAAAATTGCCAATGATATTAGATTATTAGCTTCTGGACCAAGAAGTGGAATTGGAGAAATTATTATTCCGGCAAACGAGCCTGGATCTTCAATTATGCCAGGTAAAGTTAATCCTACCCAAGCAGAAGCAATGACTATGGTTTGTGCGCAAGTTATGGGTAATGATGTTGTAATTTCTGTTGGTGGAACACAAGGTCATTATGAGTTAAATGTATTTAAACCTGTAATGGCATCAAATCTTTTACAAAGTGCCAGATTATTAGGAGACGCGTGTGTTTCTTTTGACTTAAATTGTGCTCGTGGTATTGAGCCAAATAACAAGCGAATTAAAGAATTAGTTGATAATTCTTTAATGCTAGTTACTGCTTTAAATACCAAAATTGGTTATTATAAAGCGGCTGAAATTGCACAAACTGCACATGAAAATGGTACAACTTTAAAAGAAGAAGCTGTAAGATTAGGTTTTGTTACTCCTGAGGAATTTGATGCTTGGGTTAAACCTGAAAAGATGGTGGGTGGTTTAAAATAGTTTTATAATTAAATCTCAAAAAAAGGACTTGCTAAACTTATAAAGTTAGTAAGTCTTTTTTATTTTTAGACAGTTAATATTAAAATTATCACTAACTTTATATTGGGTTATATTTAACCTTTTACTATAATAATTATCATTAATTTTATAATATGTGCAACGCTTTCAATAAAAAATTCATAGATGAAGCTGCTAAGGCAGCTGAAAACTCAAATCATAATTATATTCAAGGAAATACAGATCATGCTCATTTTATGGGCGAAGCAATAAAACTTGCTATTCAAGGGGTTAAAAACAATGACGGAGGTCCGTTTGGCTGTGTAATTGTTAAAAATGGAAAAATAATAGGTAAAGGAAATAACAAGGTTACTTCTACAAATGATCCTAGCGCACATGCAGAAATTACTGCAATAAGAGAAGCTTGTAAAAATCTAGATACTTTTCAATTAGATGGCTGCACACTTTATACTTCCTGTGAACCTTGCCCTATGTGCTTGGGTGCAATTTATTGGGCTAGACCTGATAAAGTGTTTTATGCAAGTGATAAAAAAGACGCAGCAAAGATTGGTTTTGATGATGAATTTATTTATAATGAATTAGAAATTGATTTAAGTGAACGAAAAATTCCTTTTAAGCAAATTAGCAGAGATGCTTCCTTAAAAGCATTTAAAATTTGGGATGAAAAAGACGACAAAATGGAGTATTAATTAATACTCGAAGTACTTTATATTTTTATTTAAATATTTCGAGTTATAAATCATTGGAGTATGAAACAGGTAGGAATATGGTTAGACCAAAAGGAAGCAAATATTATTACTTTGCTCGACAAAACTCAAGATTATAAAACAATTTATTCAGACATTGAAACTCGTGAAAGATTTGATGGAGAATCAAAAAAATTTGGCAGATTTGGTGATCAGTATTTGAATAATGAAAAAGGAAAGAAAAATAAAATCGAAGAATTGACTAATCGTTATTTACAAAACATTTTAAAAAATATTAAAAGTGCGGATGAAATTTTAATTTTTGGACCTGCACAAACTAAAGCTAAATTAAAAAAGCAAATCAATGAAGATTCTAGGTTATCTTCAAAACTTCTTGAGGTAAATATTTCTGAAAATATGACTGAAAATCAGAAGATTGCCTATGTAAAAAAATATTTTATTGAAGAGTAAAAGTATATAATAATATGGTAAAATATTAGATACAATATAATTATTCCCAATATTTGTACTTGTCTTTTTCCATTAATTCTTTAACTTTTCTTTCTTCCCAATCTTTAGAAAAGATAATATTTTTTCCAAAGACACCGTATGCATGGAATAGTAATCCTATTCCCCAAAATATGGCTGTTGAAAATGACCAGATACTTATTTCATCCCAGTCAGAATATTTAAAAATAGGAATCATTATTAAAATATTTACTATTAAATATACAGTCAAATGAATATAAAATCCTTTAATATCTTCTACCTTTTTTTTAGCTTTTATATACTTGTTGTGTTCTGAGTAATCTTTCATTTTATTCATTTTAAAAATTCTTAATCTAAAAATTTAATCCCAATACTGTTGATCATCTTTTTTCATGATTTCTCTAATTTTTCTTTGCTCCCAATCGTCACCAAATATTGGATTACCAAATGCAGAAAATCCTTGAAAAAGTAATCCTATTCCCCATCCAAACATTGGAAACCAAAACCATTGAATAGTATGTGGGGTGAATCTATACCATATAAAAAACAAAAAAGGTATGACTATAATATAGGAAACTAAACTTCCGTAAAATCCTTTTATTTCATCAACTTTTTTCCTAGCTCTAATGTATTTACTTTCTTCTAATTTATCTGTATTCATGTTTTTAATTTTTTGCGTTAATAATGGTAATTTTACTCTAAATAAGCCCTCTTTATCTTCAATCTCTATAGGTTTTTTTGTAATTAATGCATACCTATCTTTAATATTCTTTAAACCTACTTTTGTACTTTTTTCAATGACATCTTTTTTATTTATTTTATTTTCAACAACAAGATTTCCATCTTTTTCAAATATTTTAATTTTTAATGGATCATCACTACTTATTACATTATGTTTAACCGCATTCTCTAATAGAATCTGTAAGGATAGTGGTGTAATTTTAAGATTAGGGTTTGAAGCATTTACAGGAATTTCAAACTGTATTGCATCTTCAAATCGCATTTTTAACAATTCCATATAAGTTTTTGCAAATTGCAGCTCTTCATCTAAAGTGATTAAATCTTTACTTTTTTGCTCTAAAACATAGCGATAGACTTTAGATAATTTGGTTGTAAATTTCTCGGCTAAAGCTGGATTTTCACCAATTAATGAAGTCAAAACATTTAAACTATTAAATAAAAAATGAGGATCTAACTGGCTTTTTAACGATTCATATTTAGCTGTTTCAGTTTTTGCAACTACCTGAGATTCTGTTACTTTCTTTTCGGATAAAGCCTTGTAAAAATAAAATATATGAAACAACAAACTAATAATAACGGTAACAGCTATACCAAAAGAAAAATATGTTTTTGATCTGTTTAAAAAAGTAGCTGGATCTCCTCCAAAAAAATAAACAACTACAATAAATCTTAAAACTACTAGCGCAATTATTGTTAATACTAATGACCCAATAAAACCTATAATAATTCGTTTTGAAAATTGCGTTTCTAGAGGGAATATTTTATTCATATAATCAATAAAATATACATTTACAAAAGTTAAAACAAATGAGTACAATTGATAAATAGCAAAGCTTAATAATAATTTATTTATAGGTAAAGAAAAACCATCAGAAAAAATCCATTGACCAAGAACAAAAACGATTGTCCCTGTAATAAATGCGATTTTACTCACTTTAAACAAATTATTCATAAATATTGATTTTTTAAAATTTTATAATAAATTACATAAATTTTATTTCAAAAGTAAGATCTTTATCTTTCAATACAAATTTGGCATCTTTATATTTGGGTGGGCCAAAATTGAAAGTATTATTGGTTGCACCATAATCTTCTATAGGCATTCCGTTTTGCTGGAAATCCATTTTATCATTATCATTTGCATCGTGATAACAAATTACAGCATATTCTTTTGAAGACAAATTTAAAAACTCAACATTAACAACTCCATTCTTTATCTTAGAAATCATTGTTTTTACTGGTTTTCGTTGGTTAAAATTAATTTCAGAATCGTATAAAGCAAATTTTACTGAACCCAAATCAGAACTCACATTATTTACTATAACTGAAATAGAATATAATTTTACAAGCTTTAATTTATTTTCATCTTTACTTTGAGCGAGTGTTATAACACTAATTAAATAAGTAAGAATTGTAATAATAATTTTAAGCATAATATAAATTTTAGGTTAAACTTAATTTCTATGTAAATATCATTAAGATATAACCTTCTTCAAATTATTAATTACCGAACTGTTGTTTTTTAAGGATGAGTTGTTGAAACTTATATCAATGTAAGGTAAATCACTAAATTTTGCATTTTATAAAAATTCAATTTCTTTAAATCCAAATTCAATAATAGTTTCATCCTCCATTTTAACTTTTAATTTACCCTCATCAGAAACTCCTAAAATCATTCCTTGAAATCTATTTTGTAATTTATCCACAAACATTTGCGGCACTCCTTTTTGAAATAAAACCCTCTCATATTCGATCTTTAAAGTTTGATAATCTTCCTTTTCTAGAAGTTCAATATAAGTTTTAATAGAATTTACAATCTCAACTAGAATTTGATCTTTATCAAAATAACTATTAAATAGATTTCTCATTGAAGTTGCATTTGGTAAATATTCTGGGAAAATTTCTTGATTAATATTAATTCCAATTCCAACTACAGTATAAATTATTTTATCTTTTTGTAATGTATTCTCAATTAAAACTCCCCCTAACTTTTTTTTTACTGCCATTATGTCATTTGGCCACTTTACAGTTAAATTTGAAATATTATATTTATATAAGGCTCTATAAATACCTAAGGAAATTGCATAATTCAAATAAAATTGCTTTGATACTTCTAATTTATCAAACTTAATTAAAATACTGAATAATAGATTTTTAAACTTCTCAGAAAACCATTCAGTATGCATCTGACCTCTTCCATTGGTTTGAAAATCTGTGCTGATAATTGTCCAATTCTCTATCTTTTCCATTTTAATTTTCTCTTTTAAAAAGGAATTTGTTGAATTAATGGCATCAAGTTTGACTATTTTCATTTACAAAATGTATTTTGCATTTTAAGTGAATCAAATTTACTACAATATATAGAAATTGGAAGCTTTAAAATGACAAAAATGTAATACATTTGCAGGAAATCCAAAAAAAAATAAATGACAAAGACTACAACAAACCCCGATCTGTTAATTACCAATATCATAAAAGGTATAGAAGATGTAAAAGGGGAAAATATTACTATCTTGGATTTAAGAGAAATTGAGAACTCTATTTGTGATTATTTTGTTATCTGTGATGGTAATTCAAATACACAAGTTAGTGCAATTTCAGGATCTATTCAAAAAGTTGTAAGCAAAGAAATAAAAGATAAACCTTGGCATATTGAAGGAGAAAATAATGCCGAATGGATATTGATGGATTATGTTAATGTGGTTGTGCATGTTTTTCAAAAACAAATTAGAGAGTTCTATAATTTAGAAGGACTTTGGGGAGATGCAAAAATCACAAATATTAAATCTGCTTACTAAAATTTAATCAAAAAGAATGAGCGAAGAAAAAAATAAAAATAATAAAAAGGATCCCAAAAATAATTTTAAGCAATTTGATTTTAAATTCAATTTTTATTGGATTTATGGAATTATTTTTGCTGCTATATTAGGTTTTCAATTTTTTAATAGTGCTAATTTGGTTAATTCTAAATTATCAGAAAATGAATTTAAAGAAATATTAAAAGACAATGATATTGATAAGATTATTATTGTTAATGGTGATGTTGCTCAAATTTATTTAAAAAATGAAGCACTAAGTAAAGAAAAATACAAAGAACTAAAAGATCAATCATTTCTACAAAATGGACCATCATACACTTATGATTTTGGTGATTTACAAAATTTTGAAAATTCATTAAATACTGCTAAGCAAGATGATAGTTC
>DAOUQH010000062.1 GCA_030625645.1 Flavobacteriia bacterium
AGTTGCCATTACCATGGGAATTAGCACCATCCGAAAAGCAAAACGTATAGTTTTATTGGCTTGGGGTATCAATAAAGCCATAGTAGTTAAAAAGGCAATTGAAGATGAAATTACTTCAGAAATACCATCAACCTACCTTCAAAATCACGATAATTGTACTTTTATTTTAGATGAAGGAGCTTCACAAGAATTAACCAGAATTAAAACTCCATGGTTAGTAAAACCATGTGATTGGAGGGAGGATTCAACTTTAAAAGCTGCAGTTTGGTTAAGTGAATTAAAAAATAAATCAATATTAAAATTAACCGATGCTTACTATAATAATAATGGTATGTCAAACTTATTGGTTGAACATGGCTCGGCTTATAATTTGAATATAATTTTGTTTAACAAGCTACAACATACTATTACCGGTTGGCCTGGAGGAAAACCAAATGCTGATGATACCAACAGACCAGAACGTAAAGATCCTACCATAAAGCAAGTTATTATTTTTAGTCCGCATCCAGGTGATGATGTTATCTCTATGGGCGGCACAATTGATCGACTTATAACACAAGGTCACGAAGTTCATATAGCATATCAAACTTCAGGAAACATTGCAGTGTCAGATAAGGAAGCAATGAAATTTGCTGAAGTTGCACTTGCTTTAAATGAGAAGGATTCGAATGCGAAAAAGATCATCCTAGATCTCAATAATAAAAAGGAATACGACATTGATACTTTAGAAGTAAGAAAATTAAAGAGTATGATTCGCCGAAAAGAATCTATAGCTGCAACAAGATATCTTGGAGTTCCTGATTCAAACATTCACTTTTTAGATTTACCCTTTTATGAGACAGGAACGGTAAAAAAAGACAAACTTGGTGAAGAAGATATTAAAATTATGAATGAATTAATTTCTGATATCAAACCTCATCAAATTTTTGCCTCCGAAGATTTAGCCGGACCTCATAGTACACATAAAATTTGTTTGGATTCTTTGTTTATTTCATTAGAACAACTAAAAGATGAAAAATTCATGAAAAATTGCAGAGTTTGGTTGTATCGAGGTGCATGGTACGAATGGGATATTCATGAAATTGAAATGGCTGTACCAATGAGCCCTGATCAGGTGCTTAAGAAAAGACAAGCAATATTTTACCATCAGTCACAAAAAGACGGAGCATTATTTCAAGGAGATGATTCAAGAGAATTTTGGATGCGTGCAGAAGATAAAAATAGAGAAACAGCCGAGAGGTATAATGCTTTGGGTTTTGCAGATTATGCTGCGTTAGAAGCTTTTAGACGACACTATTCTTAAAAAATGAATAGGCATCTCAATTAACACCTGTCATGTTTTAAAAAATTTGACAGGTAAAATTATTGGATACTAATAGGTATGGTAATCCTAGTTGTACCCCAGGCTAACACCATTGAAATCTTATCTTTTTTATCTTTAAAACCAATTGAAAAAGCCTCAATTAGCTCAGCTTTACTAACTTTTGCTATTGCTCTTGCTACATCATATTTTGCTTCGTAATCATAAGTTCCCCAAACATCTAAATTCGAACTTAAAATTACCGTCCATTCTTTTTCATGAGGAATAGCATACATCACATATGTTCCTTTTTTAACTTTTTTGTCGCCAAATATTACATCCTGAAAAAAAGTAATCTCAGTTGCCTCATTAGCACCTAATCTCCAAACCTTATCATAAGGGACTAAATCACCAAAAATTATTCTTCCATTTTTTTGTGGACGACCATATAAAATCTTAATAATTGGTGGAGATAATTTATTTGTACGATAATAAGCTATATCATGCGGACTTTTATCAACAGGTTTAAATTGTTGTGCTGATAATTCGATATTTGAAACGAATAATACAAATAAGATTATAATGTAATTTGGTTTCATAAAATATTTATTAATTGTTAAATAAATTCATCCTGCAAATGAATAAGCAGGGTGAATTTATCCAATGTAATATTTAATAATTATATCTCTGCTAATATGTGAGAATATGACTCTACAGGTATATCAACCCTAGTCGTATCCCATCCAAGCACCATATAAGTACTATTCATTCTTTGTTTAAAAGCAATAGAAAAGATATCTAGTGATTCGGCCTTTTTAGCAGAAACTTTTACTCTGGCAACATCTTCTGATTCATCATAAAAGAATGCACCCCATGTGTCAGTATTTTTATTTAAGATTATTGTCCATTCATCTTCTCCAGGAATTGCATGTAAAACATACGTTCCGGCTTTAACTAATTTGTTACCAAATTTAACATCGGTAAAAAACCTAACTTCGGTAGCTTCATTGTCTCCTGTTCTCCATATTTTACCGAAAGGAATTTGTTCTCCGAAAACTTTTTCCGATTGTTTTTTAGGTCGCCCGTAAACAACCTTAATCAATGGTGAAGATATTTTATTTTGTCGCAAATAAACGATATCGTGCGGACTCTTATCAATTTCTTGAAAATTTTGGGCAGATAACTGATTGGTTGATATAAATAACAAGCCAATCACAATTGCGAAATATATCTTTTTCATAGCATAAAAAATTTTAATTATTGCAAAGTGAATATTTATAACGAAAAATATTAATTATTATTATATACTGTATTGTCATTTTACTAAAACTATATTTTTTTGATTAAAATTTGTAATTTTCTTAACATAAGAAACACTAACTTTGTATGTTTACCTCTACCTTTAGATGGATTTTTTATTATAGAATTATCTTCTAAAGTTGTTATTATAAATTATTTAAGATGAAAATATTAATTGTTGAAGACGAACTGGATATTGTAAATGCAACTTGCTCTTTCTTGAAAAAAGGGGATTTTATTTGTGAATATGCAACAAGTTTTTTTGATGCAGAAGATAAAATAATAACCTACAATTATGATATCGTAATATTGGATATTAATTTGCCTGATGGCAATGGATTGGATTTACTTAAAATTATTAAAAAGCAAAATTCTAAAACTGGGGTATTAGTATTATCCGCAAAAGATTCATTAGATGACAAATTAAAAGGTTTAGATCTTGGCGCTGATGATTATATTACAAAACCATTTCATTTAGCCGAATTAAATTCAAGAGTTAATTCTCTTTTAAGAAGACAAAAATTTGAAGGTGGTCATACCATAAAGTTTAATGAAATTGAAATAAATCCAAATGACAGATGGGTTAAGGTTCACTCAAAACCTGTTGAACTCACAAAAAAAGAATTTTACCTACTACTCTATTTTATAACTAATAAAGACAGAGTATTAACCAAAGAATCTATTGCAGAACACCTTTGGGGAGATAGTATCGATATGGTTGACAATTTTGATTTTATTTATACACACATGCGTAATTTGCGTAAAAAACTAAAAAAACTTGGTGCAGAAGACTATATGCAAACCATCTATGGTTTAGGTTATAAATTTGGTGAATAAATGAAGTTAATTCAAAAAACAAAAAGAATTTATCTGCTTTACTCTATAATTATTTTCATGATTTCGAGTGTTATTTTGTTTTACGTATTAAAAAATATTATTACCCAACGACAAGATGAAAAACTACTTCAGGATAAAGAAATTATTGCAAGATATTTAAAATATGATTGGCCTCTAACCATTTTAGATGTTGATGATTTCAAGTCAAAATACCCAATTAAAGACACCTTATATTATAAAGATACTATGATGTATCAAATTATTAATGGAGTTGAAAATTACGAGTTATACCGTCAACTAACATCTATTGAAACTTTACAAGGCAAAACTTATAAAATTATTAGAAGAGATTCCAAACTACAGACTTACGAATTTGTATTTATAATTAGTATTTCTGCTGGGATTATTATATTTCTACTTATGCTTACAATATATTATGTAAATATGTTTTTTGCTAAAAGAGCCTGGTTACCATTTTATGAAAATTTGAATACCCTTAAAAATTATTCTGTTGAGAACAAAAAACCAATCAAATTAGTTGAATCAAACATTGACGAATTTGAAGAACTCAATATCTCTATCACAAAGCTTACCGAAAAATTAAGCTCTGATTATGGCAATTTAAAAGAATTTACAGAGAATGCATCACATGAAATGCAAACACCTTTAGCAATCATGCAAACCAAATTAGAATTACTAATGCAATCTGAAAATCTAAGCAATAATGACAAACAACTTATTAGTGCAACTTTTAGCGCTTCAAAAAGATTATCAAAGTTAAATAAAGCATTGCTAATGCTTTCAAAAATAGAAAATCAACAATATGGTAATATCGAAGAACTTTTTGTTAATGATGCCATTTTAAAACATTTAGAACTTTTTGAGGATTTCTTTGAAAGTAAAAAAATATCGGTAAGTAAAAACCTAACCTTAAATACAAAAGTAAATGCCAATCCTTTATTGTTTGATATGATTATATCAAACTTACTTAGTAACGCTATAAAACATAATGATATAAACGGGGATATTCATATCACAACAAACCCTCAGTTTCTAACAGTTTCAAACTCCGGCAAAGCACTTAACATTTCTTCTGAATCTTTATTTGAAAGATTTAAAAAAGACAGTACCTCTTCAGAGTCTTTTGGGCTAGGTTTAGCAATTGTAAAAAAAATATGCATCTCGTATCAATGGGACATTAGCCATTCATTTTCTAAAGGACAACATCACTTTATCATTAATTTCTAATTATATATCTTTTATCCAATATATTCAGATTCTCTTTAGATTCTCTAAATATATTTGCAGCGTAATAAAGTTGTAAAAAACAAATTACATTATTTCAATAAGTTCAAATATTCATTTTATGAATCGTTGAAATAAGTCACAATAGTGATAAAAAAGTTGTTACTTTAATAATATTATTTTGAGGGGATTAATTTTATTTTAGATACAACAAATAAGCAAATACATTGAAATATTAAGCTATTTTAATTTGCACTGAAAAATCCTGTTTCAAGACTTTGAAACAGGATTTTCATTTTATTATCGAGACTTCAGATTCTCTTTAGATTTTACAAATATATTTGTCGTGTAATAACATCTGATAAAGATAATTATTATAAAATTTCAACAAGTTCAAATTCCATTTAATGGAAAGTTGGAATTAAATCACGCAAGTGATAAAAAAATTGTTATTGAAAATAATGTTATTTTGAGGGGATTAATTTTATTTAGACATAACAAATAAGCAAATACATTAAAATATTAAGCTATTTTAATTTGCATATAAGAATCCGATTTCGAAACTTTGAAATCGGATTCTCTATTAATTATCAAAATGTTTCCTACAGAATCCCTAAAATAACATCAACCTTTTTATTTGCAACACACTTAATATTAAGTGATTATAACTTCAGATTCTCTTTAGATTTAGATTCTATATTTGTAGTGTTAATTTTAGGTTTTAGTTCTTTTTCTAACACTTATACTAAAATCAAAATAAACAATTTGTATAATATTATCTGAGGGGAACAATATTATACGAACGTTAATTCAAAGCAAAATACTCATAATTAATTTTTTGAGTTTTAGCGCAAAACAAAAAAAGTCCGACACAAATGTCGGACTTTTTTTTTACTACAAATAAGCACTTAAATTGTTAATAACTTAAACGTATAATACTTTTAAAAAAAAGTCAATAACGAGATGATTTTTCATATTTTTGCGTTTGACGTTTTAAGATTAAAATACTTCTATAAATATGAGTGAAGAAAATAAAAAAGATCAATATTCAGCCGATAGTATTCAGGCTTTAGAAGGAATGGAGCATGTAAGAATGCGACCATCAATGTACATTGGAGATGTAAGCACAAGAGGACTACACCATTTGGTTTATGAAGTTGTTGATAATTCTATTGACGAAGCAATGGCAGATTATTGCGACAGGATTGATGTAACTATTAATGAAGATAATTCTATTACTGTAAAAGATAACGGTAGAGGTATCCCTGTTGGAATACATAAAAAAGAAGGTGTTTCGGCTCTAGAAGTTGTTATGACCAAAATTGGTGCTGGGGGTAAATTTGATAAAGATTCTTATAAAGTATCTGGAGGCTTGCACGGCGTAGGTGTTTCAGTTGTTAATGCATTATCAAAGCATTTAACTGCTAAAGTTTATCGTGAAGGTAAGATCTGGCAGCAAGAATACAAAAAAGGTGAATCACAATATCCTGTAAAAGTTGTTGGTGATAGCTCTGAAAAAGGTACTGAAGTTACTTTTTGGGCTGACGATTCAATTTTCCAAACAGAAATAGTTTTCAATTATGATACGCTTGCTGCTCGCTTACGTGAATTATCATACCTAAACCAAGGTGTAACTATTACTATTACCGATAAACGCCGTAAAGATGAAGAAGGTAACTTTATGCACGAAGAATTTTATAGCGATGAAGGCTTAAAAGAATTTATAAAATATCTAGATGCAACTCGTGAGCAACTCATCTCTGACGTAATTAGCATGGAAGGTGAAAAAAATGGAATTCCGGTTGAAGTTGCCATGATTTATAATACCTCCTTTACAGAGAATTTACACTCATATGTAAATAATATCAATACACATGAAGGTGGAACACACCTTTCAGGGTTTAGAAGAGGATTAACGCATACATTAAAAAAATACGCAGAAAATTCTGGAATGCTTAGTAAACTGAAATTTGATATTTCAGGTGATGATTTTAGAGAAGGTTTAACAGCAATAATTTCTGTTAAGGTTGCCGAACCTCAATTTGAAGGACAAACTAAAACTAAATTAGGAAACAGAGATGTTTCTCCTGCTGTTAGTCAAGCTGTTTCTGAAATGTTAACCAATTATTTAGAAGAGAATCCTGAAGATGCGAAAATCATTGTTCAAAAAGTTATTCTAGCTGCACAAGCTCGTCATGCTGCTTCAAAAGCACGTGAAATGGTGCAAAGAAAAACAATTATGTCGGGTGGTGGTTTACCTGGTAAATTATCTGATTGCGCTTGGAGTGATCCTGAAAAATGTGAAATTTTCTTGGTTGAGGGTGATTCGGCAGGTGGTACAGCAAAACAAGGAAGAGATAGAAATTTTCAAGCCATTCTTCCACTTCGTGGTAAAATTTTGAATGTTGAAAAAGCAATGCAACATAAAGTTTTTGAAAATGAGGAGATAAAAAGTATGTATACTGCTTTAGGTGTAACAGTAGGAACTGAAGAAGATCCTAGAGCTTTAAACCTAAGTAAATTACGATACCATAAAATTGTAATCATGTGTGATGCCGATATTGATGGTAGCCATATTGAAACTTTAATTTTAACATTCTTCTTTAGATATATGCGAGAATTGGTTGAAAATGGTAATATCTATATTGCACAACCACCTCTTTATTTAGTTAAAAAAGGTGCTAAAAAAGATTACGCATGGAGTGACGATGAACGTAATGAACTTATAGATAAATTTGGAGGAGGGTCTATCCAAAGATATAAGGGTCTTGGAGAGATGAATGCAATACAGCTATGGGATACAACCATGAATCCTGAAGAGCGAACTATGCGTCAAGTTGTTATTGAAAATGGTGCTGAAGCTGATCGGGTTTTCTCTATGCTTATGGGTGATGATGTTCCACCACGCAGAAAATTTATTGAAACACATGCTATTTATGCAAATATTGACATCTAGATATTGACCTTTACATATAGAGAACTTATGTAACAAATTAATTAAACCTAGTAGCTAGGGTTACATAGTTTCTATTTTATTTTGAATAAATTTGTTGTATAATAATTTAAACATAAATATATGAAAGTAACTATAGTAGGCGCAGGAGCTGTTGGAGCAAGCTGTGCCGAGTACATTGCAATTAAAGATTTTGCTTCTGAAGTTGTTTTGATCGACATCAAAGAAGGATATGCTGAAGGTAAAGCAATGGATCTAATGCAAACTGCTTCTTTAAATGGATTCGATACCAAAATATCAGGAAGCACAAACGATTATTCAAAAACAGCAAACAGTGATGTTGCTGTAATTACAAGTGGTATTCCACGTAAACCGGGAATGACTCGCGAAGAGTTAATCGGTATCAATGCTGGTATCGTTAAAACTGTTACACAATCAATTTTAGAGCATTCGCCAAATGCAATTTTTATTGTAGTAAGTAATCCTATGGATACTATGGCGTACTTAACTCACAAAGCCTTAGGTTTACCAAAAAACCGTATTATTGGTATGGGAGGAGCTCTTGATAGCGCTCGTTTTAAATATCGTTTAGCTGAAGCATTAGAATGCCCTTCATCAGATGTAAATGGAATAGTAATTGGTGGTCATAGTGATACTGGTATGATTCCTTTATCTAGACTTGCTGTTAGAAACAGTATTCCGGTAAATAAATTTTTATCAGAAGAAAGAATAACTGAAGTTGTTGAAGCGACTAAAGTTGGTGGCGCTACTTTAACAAAATTATTAGGCACAAGTGCTTGGTATGCACCTGGCGCAGCTGTTTCTTCAATGGTACAATCAATCGCATGTGATCAAAAGAAAATGTTCCCTTGTTCTGCATTATTAGAAGGGGAGTACGGATTAAATGATCTTTCTATTGGTGTACCTTGTATTATTGGTAAAAATGGTATTGAACAAATAGTTGAATTAGATTTAAACGATGCTGAAAAAAATAAATTACAGGAAAGTGCTACTGCGGTTAAAAAAACCAACGGATTACTTGATGTGTAATATATAACTTATAGACTAGTATTAAATATTAAAAACCCGCCAATGGCGGGTTTTTTATTTTGGATAATGTGGTGAAAATAATTGGTTTTTTGCTCTTAAAAATTACAATAATTTTTTAAGATAATCCTGAAATTTTTCCATTCTTGTCAATAAACATGTGCTCACTAGCAGGTTGTGAAGGCAAGCCAGGCATACGCATCATTTTACCTAAAATAGGAATAACAAATCTTGCTCCGGCCGCAATTTCAATCTCTCTTACATGTACAATAAAATCTTTTGGTCTACCTAATAGTTTTTCATTATCAGAAAATGATTTTTGGGTTTTAGCCATACAAACAGCAAAATCACTGAAGCCTAAACGCTCAATTCTTTTTAAATTTAATTTAGCTTTTTTATCAAAATCAACTCCATCAGCTCCATAAATTTCTTTAGCTATTGTTTCAATTTTTTCAATCATTGGTGATTTCCAATCGTATAATGGTTTAAATTGTGTAGCTTTATTTTCAACTACATCAACAACTGCTTTTGCCAATTCTTGTGTTCCATTTCCACCTTTTGCCCATCCTTCAGATAAAACTGCTTGCACACCAAGTTTTGCACATGCATCTATAATAAACTGAATTTCTTCTTTACTATCATTTGTAAATGCATTTATTGCAACAACCGGTTCAATATTAAACTTTCGTATATTTTCAATATGTTTTTCAAGATTCGCAAATCCTCTTTGAACATAGGATAAATTCGGTGTATTGTACTGATCTTTTTTTGCACCTCCATGATGACGCAAAGCTCTAATTGTAGCAACTAAAACAACTGCTTTAGGATTAAGATTAGCGGCAACCGATTTAATATTTAAGAATTTCTCTGCACCTAAATCAGCACCAAAACCTGCTTCAGTTACAACATAATTCGAAAGAGAAAGCCCCATTTTAGTTGCTAAAATCGTATTGGTACCTTGTGCAATATTTGCAAAAGGTCCACCATGAATAATAGCAGGGTTATGTTCAAGGGTTTGTACTAAATTAGGCTTAATTGCATCTTTTAATAAAATTGCCATCGCATTTTCAGCTTTTAGATCTCTAGCGAAAATTGGTTCTTTATCAAAAGTAAAACCAATAAAAATATCTCCCAATCGAGTTTTAAGATCTTCAAAATTATTAGCCATACATAAAATAGCCATAATTTCAGAGGCAGGTGTAATATTAAACCCATCTTCACGAGGAACTCCATTAGCAGTCCCACCTAATCCTATAGTAATGTTACGCAAAGCTCTATCGTTCATATCAATTACACGCTTCCATAAAATGGTTCGTGGATCAAGATTTAAACTTCGTGCTGTGAATTGTAAATTATTATCAATTAATGCCGATAATAAATTATTTGCTTTTTCAACAGCATTAAAATCGCCAGTAAAATGTAAATTAATATCCTCCATTGGCACTACTTGAGAATAACCTCCACCAGCGGCACCCCCTTTGATACCAAAAACAGGTCCTAGAGAAGGTTCACGTAGAACTACCATCGCTTGTTTTCCAATTTTATTTAAGCCTTCTGTTAAACCAATGGAAACAGTTGTTTTACCCTCACCTGCAGGAGTTGGAGTTAAGGCGGTTACTAAAATTAAATTGTTCTTTTTTAGCTTTTTATCATCAATTAGATTTAAAGGTAACTTTGCCTTATACTTCCCATAAAGTTCAAGATCATCTTCCTTGATATTTATTTTTTTTGCAATATCTTTTATGTGAATAAGAGTTGTTTTTTGAGCAATTTCTATGTCTGTTAAATGTTTCATATTATTAATATTTTAAGGTCAGCTAATTTACTAAAAAATAGCGGAAATTAATAATTCTAATAGTGTTTAAAATATTCATTAGTATTTCTTTCAAACCTAAATTAATTGAGTATATTTGCGCGATTTATGTTAAATAATGATTAAATAAAATTTGATAAATAATGCAAAACAAAGGACTTATTAGAATATTTGCAATCTTGTTTAGTTTAGTTAGTTTATACCAGCTATCCTTTACTTGGTTTGCAAAAAATGTAGAGAAAGATGCAAAGGTTTATGCCGAGTCTAATGCCATTTCAAACGATCTTCATGATATAAAAAAGTTTGAAAAAAAATACTTAGATTCTGTTGAAAATTTAACGGCAGTTAATTTAGGTGTTGCTGATTTCACCTATAGCGAATTGAAAGACAAAGAGATTAACCTTGGTCTTGACTTAAAAGGTGGTATTAATGCTATTTTAGAGGTATCTGTAAGAGATATTTTGGTTGGATTATCAAACCATTCTAAAAATATTGTTTTCAACGAAGCATTAAATAATGCTACAAAAGCACAAAAAGAAAGTGATAAAGATTATCTAGATCTATTTTTTGATTCTTTTCAAGAAGCGAGCAAAGGAACTGTAAAACTTAGTGACCCTAGTATTTTTGGTAACAAATCACTTAAAGACAAAATCAACTTTAAATTGAGTGATGAAGAAGTTGAACCAATTTTAAAAGAAGAAGTTAAAGGTTCTATAAGCACAGCCTTTGAAGTTTTAAGAAGTCGTATTGATCGCTTTGGTGTAACTTCTCCAAATATTCAACGAATTGGAGAATCTGGAAGAATTTTAATTGAATTACCCGGTGCAAAAGATATTGAACGTGTAAGAAAGCTTTTACAAAGTACTGCCGAATTACAATTTTGGGAAGTATATACAAACCAAGAAACGGCACAATTTCTTATTGGAGCAAATTCTACTTTATCACAAATATTAAAACCTGAAGAAGAAGTAAAAGATACTATTTCTAAAGATGAAGAAATTGACGACTTACTTGGAGAAGTAAAAGATTCAGTTGACACAAAAGCTGCTAATCCTTTATTTTCGATTTTAATACCAAATATACCTCAATCACAAAATCAGATTAGTTCAGTAGTTGGTTCTGCAAAAGCAGCTGATACTGCAGCAGTTAATAAATATCTTGCCATGAAAGAGGTTAGAAATTTATTACCAGCAAACATGAAATACGCCAAATTCTTATGGGATGCAAAACCTATAAATGAATCTGACGTTATTAACCTGTATTCTATTAAATCAAACAGAGATGATCAAGCACCTATTCAGGGTGATGTAATTTCTGATGCAGCTCAAGTATTTGACCAATTAGGTGCAAATCCTGAAGTGAGCATGTCTATGAATTCAAAAGGATCTAAACAGTGGGGGAAAATGACTACAGCAAATGTAGGTAAATTTGTTGCTGTT
>DAOUQH010000021.1 GCA_030625645.1 Flavobacteriia bacterium
ATAAAGCTTCCGTTTTTTATAATACTTTATTAGAAAGTGATGAACCAGCAATTGTTATTGAAAACTTAAACGGATATCGTCTAAAAGAGAGAATACCTAGTAATTTAGGTGAGTTTAGAACACCTATCGGTGTTGTAGAAACTATCAAAGAAGGCTTTGATATTACTCTTGTTTCATATGGTGCAACTTTAAAACTAGTTGAAGAAGCTTCAAAAGATCTCTCCGCAGTTGGTATTGATGCCGAAATTATTGATGCTCAATGTTTATTACCTTTTGATCTTAATCATGATATCGTTAAAAGTATTAAAAAAACCAATAGACTTATTATTATTGATGAAGATGTTCCTGGTGGCGCATCAGCACATCTACTCGATAAAATTATCAATGAGCAAAATGCTTATGAATTTTTAGATAGTAAGCCAATCACTATTACAGCAAAAGCACATCGTCCTGCTTATGGCACAGATGGTGATTATTTTTCAAAACCATCTATAAATGATATTTTTGAAGGAGTTTATAAAATGATGCACGAATCAAATCCACAAAAATTCAAATCTTTATATTAAAAAAGTTATTATCATAAAAAATAAAAGCTATTAGAATATAATCATTTTATATTGGCTTTTTTATTAAAATATATTCTTAGGTTTTTTGTTAAAAAATCATAGTATAATTAGATTTTTATCAAATGTTTTACTTCAAATAGATAAAAATCTCAATTACAATGATTATCTTTTACTAAAATATATCTCAAATATTGAGAATATAATAATTAACTTATCAAAAAAACCTTATTTTTTCTATATTATATATTATTTTAATGATTTTAATCATTTTTAAATAATAATAATATTATTACCTTGCAGGAAATCAAATCAATAGTATTAATCTAAATTTATAACACTATGTCAAAAGTTAGAGGTGCTGTTGTTATAGATACTGAGGCTTGTAAAGGCTGCGACCTATGTGTTGTTGCCTGCCCAACTGATGTATTACAACTTCACGATCAAGTAAATTCAAAAGGATATAATCCTGCTTATCCAGCAAATCACGACGCTTGTACAGGCTGTAAAATTTGTGCTTTGGTTTGTCCAGATATGTGTTTTACAGTATATCAATTCAAACCAGAAAAAGTAGCATCAGCAATATAAAAATTCTCATCAAAAAATAAATATGAAACAAGTAAAATTAATGAAAGGTAATGAAGCTATGGCTGAAGCTGCCATAAGAGCTGGAGCTGATGCTTATTTTGGTTATCCTATCACACCACAATCTGAAGTTATTGAATATTTAATGGTAGAAGAACCTCATAAACGAACCGGTATGCAAGTGCTTCAGGCCGAAAGTGAATTAGCTGCTATAAATATGGTTTATGGTGCTGCAGCCTGCGGAAAGAAAGTAATGACCTCATCTTCTAGCCCAGGTATTAGTCTAAAATTAGAAGGAATTTCTTATATGGCTGGTGCCGAAATACCTTGCTTAATTGCAAATGTAATGAGAGGCGGACCAGGATTAGGAACAATTCAACCAGGCCAATCTGATTATTTTCAAGCTACAAAAGGGGGTGGACATGGCGATTACAGATTAATCACATTAGCACCTTCAACAGTCCAGGAAATGGCTGATTTTGTTGACCTTGGTTTTGAATTAGCTTTTAAATACCGAAATCCGGTTATGATCTTATCGGATGGAGCTATTGGACAAATGATGGAAAAAGTATATTTACCAAATCAGAAAGAACGACTTACTAATGACGAAATTATTAAGCTTTACGGAAGTTGGGCTACAACAGGAAAACCAGAAAGTAGAAGTAGAAATATAATTACATCTTTAGATCTTAAACCTGAAAAACAGGAAATACATAATATCCATCTACAAGAAAAATTTAAAGCAGCTGAAGAAAACGAAGTTAGATTTGAAGAAATACAATGTGAAGATGCTGATTATATTCTGGTTGCTTTTGGAACAAGTGCACGTATCAGTCAAAAAGTAGTACAATTAGCAAGAAATAAAGGCTACAAAGTTGGACTTATTAGACCAATTACATTATGGCCTTTTCCAAAAAAGCCAATAGCAAAATATGCAAATAAAGTAAAAGGCTTTTTATCTGTTGAAATGAATGCAGGTCAAATGGTTGAAGATGTACAACTTGCCGTTGAAGGTAAAGCGATTGTTAAGCATTATGGTAGAATGGGCGGTATGATTCCAACACCAGCAGATGTATTAAATGCACTAGAAGAAAAATTAATCTCAAATAAATAAAATGACAACAGCAGTTATAACACCTGAAGAAATAATTAAAAAAGGAAAAATTGTTTTCGAAAAAACAAAGCTAATAAATGATGGAGCATTAAGTTATTGCCCTGGATGTGGTCACGGAGTTGCACATAGACTTGTTATGGAAGTTGTTGAAGAAATGGGTATATGGCAAGATACTATTGGTGTTGCACCTGTAGGTTGCTCTGTTTTAGCATACGAATTTATGAATATTGATATGCAACAAGCAGCTCATGGTCGTGCTCCTGCAGTTGCTACAGGTATCAAAAGAGTATTTCCTGAAAAATTTGTTTTCACTTATCAAGGAGATGGTGATTTGGCGGCAATTGGAACTGCCGAAACGATTCACGCATGTAATCGAGGAGAAAATATTGTTATAATTTTTGTTAATAACGGTATTTACGGTATGACTGGTGGTCAAATGGCACCAACAACTTTATCAGGAATGAAATCATCGACTTCACCTTACGGACGTGTTGTAGAAACAATGGGACATCCATTAAAAATCACCGAAATGGTTGCTACTTTACCTGGTGTTGCTTATGCTACAAGGCAAGCTGTACACGAAGCAAAATATGTACGTAAAGCAAAGAAAGCAATTAGAAAAGCTTTCGAAAACCAACGAGATAACAAAGGAACTTCTGTAGTTGAAATTGTTGCTAATTGTAATTCAGGTTGGAAAATGACACCTGTAGAATCTAATAAATGGTTAGAGGAAAATATGTTGGCGTATTTCCCCTTGGGGGATATTAAAAAATAGAAAACCTATAACAATCCTTCCCAAAAGGTAAGAATTTATTAAATATTAATAATTTATAAAAAACAAAAATGACTGAAGAAATAATTATAGCAGGTTTTGGTGGACAAGGTGTTTTATCTATGGGTAAAATTTTAGCATATTCGGGTATAATGCAAGATCAAGATGTAAGTTGGATGCCTTCATATGGACCAGAAATGCGTGGAGGCACAGCAAATGTTGCTGTTATTTTAAGTAATGAGCGTATCAGTTCTCCTATTTTAAACGAATTTGATACTGCTATTATTTTGAATCAGCAATCTATGGATAAATTTGAAAGTATGGTAAAACCAGGCGGGCTACTACTCTATGATCCAAATGGCATTTTGCACCACCCAGAAAGAAAAGATATTACAATAGCGACTATAGAAGGTGCTAAGGAAGCATCCGCTCTTAAAAACAAAAAAACATTTAATATGATTGTAATGGGAGCTTTTTTAAAAATCCATCCAATTGTTAAAATGGATAATGTTCATAAAGGATTGGAACAATCACTTCCTGAAAGGCATCATCATATGATTCCCTTAAATGAAGATGCAATCAAAGTAGGAATGGCTAAAGTTAAAATTATTCATGACCTCAAAAGAATTGCAGTAGAAAATTAATCTCACTTTTTTTATCATAAATATGACCATGCTCTTTGAGTATGGTTTTTTTATGATAAAAAATATTGTTAAAAATCATAAAATTTATGGCAAATCACAATAAATTACTAAATTCGCAGTTAAATTTTCAGAGTTCCCTCAAAAACTGATAATTATACAGTTATTGAATCATGATGAAAAAGATTATTACTATTATTTTTTCTTTTGCTATAGTTTTAGCACTAACTTCATTTAACAAAATTGAATTAGAATTAGAAAAAAACCCAATAGACCCACCTACTGAGGTCTTTAATGAATATTCTCTCAACTTATATAATGAATTAAACGATACAGATTTAAACTTTCTGGCTTTTAAAACTGCATTAAAAGGTTACTTAAAATTGCATATTGAAGATAAAGTTGGAAATAATGATATTTTGACAATCATTGATATGAGCCTTTCGGCTAATGAAGATCGTTTTTATCTTATAGACTTAAAGAATAATAAAATTATTAAAAAAAGTAAAGTAGCTCACGGGAAAAATTCCGGAAATGAATTTGCAAAATACTTTTCAAATAGGATTGGCTCTTATCAAAGTAGCATTGGTTTTTTTAAAACTGCAGAAACCTATCAAGGTAAACATGGTTTATCCCTTAGGCTAGATGGTCTTGAACAGTCCAATTCTAATGCTCGAAAAAGAGCAATTGTAATTCATTCTGCTAATTATGTAAGCGAAAAATATATTGCACAAAATGGTAGATTAGGTAGAAGTTTGGGGTGTCCTGCATTACCAAAAAAAGATTTTACAAATATCATTAAACTCATCAAAGAAGGAAGTGTGCTTTTTATATATTATCCTAAAAGTGTATATTTTGAAAAATCTAATATTGCAAACAGTGATATTAACAATTTATTTGAAAACACTAACGATGTTTCTTTTCAAGAATAAGCAGATACTTAAAACTTATTTTATCTATAATTTATTATAAAGTAATTAAGTTTTATCAAGGATTTTTGAATTACTTTATTAAGCTTTTTTTATACTTTTTAATTTCTTTTTTTCGCATTTCTTGTGTAATTATTTCAAAATTATGTACAGATTTATACTTTTTCTCTTCATATAATTTTTCTGCTCGACCATTGACATCAAACTTTAGTGGAACATATATATTTTTTGATTTCATTTTCCCACCCAAATCAACAGAAATATCTTTGTAATATACACTAAACATTAAAGTGGAATAATCAGAAGTATTTTTTGCTTTTGCAGTACCAATAGCTTGGCCTGGCAACACAACATCACCTTCTCTAACATAAAATTTATCAATATTAATATATTCACCAAACGAACAATCTTTATGCATAACATGTATAGAATTTCTATTTTGATCGTAAACTGAATGCTTTGATTCTATACTGTTATTATCTTGAATTTCAATAACTTTACCTTTCCGTGAAGCAAAAATAGTATCTCCTTTATTAATTCTAAAACCATAAACTTCCCAACCCTCAGGAAGCTCTTTCCCAAAACGTGAACCAATATAATTCAAATATTGAATACTAACTTCTTTATTTTTTTGTGTTGGAATTATATATACAACACTCTCATCTACTTTTGTATTGTAGCAACCTTTCCTGTAATTGTACTTATATTTATAATTAATACTGGATTTAGAAGTTGTACTTCTTTTAAGTGTTAAAATTGTAGATTTTCCTGGATTTACAGTTCTCAAATAAGGACTTGAATATGACCTCTGTGCATTTTGTAATTCAGTAAAATTAATCATGACAGTATAATTCATTCTTGAATTATTATCTGCATAAATAGTCACATCTCCATTCTCTTTATTTCTTTCTGAGTAAACTTTAATTGGCTTAACCTGTGCATTTGAAACTATATTTAATAATAATATTACTAAAGCTAATTTTTTCATAACAATATTTAACCATTTTAATTCACTTATAAAAATATTAATTCTATACCAATTAATGATGATAATTAAAAAAAACTCTACTTATAATAAAAAAATCCCCAACTTTCGTCGAGGATTAATTCTAAATTAAAATATAATTTTTAGCCTTTCATCAAATCATAACTTCGCTTAATAAACTCGGTCATTTCTTTTCCTTGTAAAAGATTTTGTGATAATCGAGCAAGATCTAATGCCTGATTAACATACTCAGTACGTTTACCTTTTGCTTTTAATATCTTTTGCATCATATCACTGTTTGTATTAACAACCAGGTTATACATTTCAGGGAAATTACCCATTCCCATCATTCCACCACCACCGGTTTGTTGCATCTCTTTCATTCGACGCATAAACTCTGGTTGCGTAATAATAAACGGATTTGAATTAGAATCTAAAGCCTCTAACTGAACCGTGTATTTTTCCTTAGGCACAATTTCTTCAATAATAGTCTTTAATTTCCCTTGATCTTCATCACTCAATTTAGAAATTTGATTTTCTTCTTTCTGAATTAATTTTTCAACAGAATCAGAATCAACTCTAACAAACTTAACCGGCTGATTTTTATCCGATAATTCAGAATTTTCTCCTTCTAATTTCTGAATTAAATGTGAAATAATTGGCGAATCTAATAACAATACTTCATAGCCTTTTGCTTCAGCATCTACAATAAAGCTATGCTGTTCAGCTTCATTAGATGCATAAAGAATTACTAAATTCCCATCCTTATCGGTTTGAGCAGCTTTTGTTTTTTCTTTTAATTCTTCAAGTGTAAAATATTCATTTTTTACAGTTGGATAAAGTGCGAATTTTTGTGCTTTTTCAAAGAATTTAGGCTCAGATAACATACCATATTCAATAACGATTTTAATATCATTCCATTTTTTCTCAAATTCTTTTCTATCGTTTTTGTATAATGTATTTAACTTGTCAGCTACTTTTTTGGTGATATAAGATGATATCTTTTTAACAGCTCCATCTGCTTGCAAATAGCTACGAGATACATTCAATGGTATATCTGGTGAATCGATTACTCCGCGCAACATTTGCAAAAACTCTGGTACAATTCCTTCTACATTATCTGTTACAAAAACTTGATTTTGATATAATTGAATTTTATCTTTTTGAGCATCAAGATTTGTTGTTAATTTTGGGAAGTATAAAATTCCGGTTAAATTAAATGGATAATCAACATTCAAATGAATGTGGAATAATGGTTCTTCAAATTGCATTGGATACAATTCGTGATAGAAAGCCGAATAATCTTCATCTTTTAAATCACTAGGTTTTTTTGTCCAGGCAGGATTTGGATTATTGATAATATTATCAACTGTAATCATTTTTTGATCTTCAGTTGTTTCCTTTCCTTCTTTATCTTTAGTAGTTTTTGGCGTATGATTAGGATCAGCAATTTCTTTTGTTCCAAATTTAATCGGAACAGGCATAAATTTATTGTATTTATTTAACAATTCATTTATACGACTTTCTTCCAAAAACTCTGTAGAATCATCTGCTACATGCAAAATGATTTCAGTACCTCTTTCTTTTTTATCCGACTTCTTTAATGTGTATTCCGGTGAACCATCACATGTCCAATGGGCTGCATCCTCATCTTCTTTATAAGATTTTGTAATAATTTCTACTTGGTCGGCAACCATAAAAGCAGAATAAAATCCTAAGCCAAAATGACCAATTATTCCAGAGTCATTTTTTTTGTCTTTATATTTATCTAAGAAATCTTCCGCACCAGAAAAAGCAATATCATTAATATATTTTTTAACTTCTTCTTTGGTCATCCCAACACCTTGATCGATGATATGAATTTTCTTACCATCTTTATCTATTTTCACTTCAATCTTAACGTCTTTAGCATCTCCGCTAAATTCATTAATCGATGCCAAGTGTTTTAATTTTAGAGTAGCATCTGTACCATTAGAAATTAGTTCACGTAAGAATATTTCATGATCAGAGTATAAAAACTTTTTAATTAACGGAAATATATTTTCTACCGCTACATTAATTTTTCCTTTTGCCATAATTATATTTTTAAATTTTGTTTTTAAATTTTATAAAAAACATTAATCAAAATAAATACCAAATTTGATTAAATGACAAGATGGCAGGTGAAATAAATTTAAAATGAATATTTTAATATTGAAGAAATAGTCAAAGTTTCACTTTATGCAAAACTCTGACTATTTATAATATAAAACTAATAAGCATCATCATGCACATTTGCTACTGCTCTGCCCGATGGGTCATTCATATTCTTAAAACTTTCATCCCACTCTAAAGCTATTTTTGTACTACAAGCAACCGAGGCTTCTTGAGGAACACAAAGCGCTGCAGTATCTGAGGGGAAATGATCTGCAAAAATAGAACGATAATAAAACTCTTCTTTACTTGTTGGTGTTTGGATTGGAAATTTATATTTTGCATTTTCCAGTTGCTCATCAGAAACGGCTTCGGCTACAACTTCTTTTAATGTATCTATCCAGCTATACCCTACTCCATCTGAAAATTGTTCTTTTTGTCTCCAGGCAACACTTTTAGGAATATAATCTTCAAATGCTTTACGTATTACCCATTTTTCCATTCTTTCTCCATTAATCATTTTATCCTGTGGATTAATTCGCATAGCGATATCTATAAATTCTTTATCCAAAAACGGAACCCTACCTTCAATTCCCCAAGCTGCCAATGATTTATTAGCTCTTAAACAATCATACATGTGTAATTTTTCTAATTTTCTTACTGTTTCTTTGTGAAACTCCTCTGCATCTGGTGCTTTATGAAAATATAAATACCCGCCAAATAATTCATCTGCACCTTCACCAGATAAGACCATTTTTACGCCCATAGATTTAATCACTCTTGCCATTAAGTACATTGGTGTTGAAGCTCTAATTGTTGTAACATCATAAGTTTCTAAATTATAAACTACATCTTTAATTGCATCTAATCCTTCTTGAATAGTAAATTTAATTTCGTGATGAACAGTACCAATATGATCGGCTACTTTTTGGGCTGCAGCTAAATCTGGTGAACCATCTAATCCAACAGAAAATGAGTGTAATTGCGGCCACCAGGCATCTTGTGTGTCTCCTGATTCTATTCTCTTTTCGGAATATTTTTTTGCTATAGCGGAAATAACTGAAGAATCTAAACCACCTGAAAGTAGTACTCCATAAGGCACATCACTCATCAACTGACGGTGTACAGCAGCTTCTAAAGCATCGCGAAGTTCATCTATACTTGTTTTATTTTCCTTAACTGCATCATAATCTACCCAATCTCGTTGGTACCATTTAACTAATTTTTTATCTTTACTGGTATAATAATGGCCTGGAGGGAAAAGTTCAATTTTAGAACACACACCTTCCAAAGCTTTTAACTCAGAGGCTACATAAAAAGTGCCATTTTGATCCCAACCCATGTAAAGCGGAATAATTCCCATATGATCACGAGCAACAAAATATTCATCTTTTTCGGAATCGTAAATTGCAAAACCAAAAATACCATTCATTTCATCTAAAAATCCTGTGCCTTTTTCTTGATAAAGTGCTAAAATCACTTCACAATCTGATTCAGTTAAAAAATTATATTTTCCATTAAATTGCTCTTTCAGTTCAATATGATTATAAATTTCGCCATTTGCAGCCAATACCAATTTCCCATCTTCGCTATACAAAGGTTGCTTTCCTGACGCAGGATCTACAATTGCCAAACGTTCATGTGTTAAAATTGCCTTTTCATCATTATAAATACCACTCCAGTCTGGTCCGCGATGACGAATCTTTTTTGACATTTCTAACAGCTGAGGTCTTAACACTTCTGCTTTCTCTTTTAAATCAAATGCACATACAATTCCACACATGTCTAATCTATTTTATTTATAATTATGCTGCAAATATGGAATAATTATTTATATATGTAAACAGACTAATTATTTTTAGTTATATATTGTAACTTAAACATTAGTTTAACTATATTTTTGTAAGTATCTTGTTTATTATTTTATTAAAATTATTATTATTTTAAAATAACATTTTAAGATTAAATATTATAATTTAGCATCTACTTACTTTTTAAGTATTAAAATTTCATCCAAGTATTAAAAAATGAGCTTTATTAGTAAAAAAAAATCACATCTATTTTTAGGTATCTTGTTTATGGGTATAGGACTTATTAATAGAACTTACCCTTTATTTTTTGAAAATTTAATTCCGGAAAGATTTATTGAGTACAAGGAAACTATAAGCTGGATACTTAGTACCATAACATTTTTAGCAGGTATTGGTATGTTTTTTAAGCAAACAAGGCGAATCTTAAAATGGCCTATGCTCACAATTATTGCAACAGCTGCTTTAGGAACTTTGGGTCAGATCTCAAATCTAGACGTAAATGGATCATTAAATGTTTTACCTCCATTTTGGATAAAATTAAAATTACCTATTCAAATTGGCATAGCTATTTGGCTTTGGTGGGCTACAAGAGATGATTCAGAATAATATATAATTAGCTTTATAAATTACCTATATTTGAAAAAAAACAATATGAAATACTTAATCATTATCATTAGTGTACTATTTAGCATAAATATTTATTCTCAAAGAAGTTCAGAATCACATATTAAAGAAATTGAAAAATTTCAAAAGAAGATGAATGATGAATTTAAAGATGTGCAACATTCCCCATTATCAAAAGAAGATATAAAAACCTTCAAAAAATTAGATTTTTTTGCAATTGACAGTTCATTTAGAGTCGTAGCACAATTAAAAAAACATGAAGATAGCAAAATCTTTAAAATGCAAACTACTACAGATCGTTTGCCTTTATATAGGATATATGCTAGTGCAAGTTTTAAAATAAATAATGAAGAATATATTCTGCATATTTACCAAAACGTAAATTTGATTAAAACCACTGAATTTGAAAATCATCTATTTTTACCTTTTTTAGATAAAACAAATGGAAATACTACCTATGGGGGCGGTAGATATATTGATTTAGAAATTCCAAAAGGAGATACAATGGTTATTGATTTCAACAAGGCTTACAACCCTTATTGTGCTTATAATGAGAAGTATTCCTGTCCGATTCCTCCACCCATCAACCATTTTAAAATTGAAATTAATGCTGGTGTTAAAAAATATGAAGATCACTAAGACATGAAGAAATTTGTGATAAAATCTTAGATAGTTTTTGCAATATATAAACCTATAGATACTGCCGCTAAACCTAAAAATAAGGTAACAAACATATAAGTAAAAAAGCTAATAAAATCACCCGACCTTAAAAGCACCATCTTTTCGTAAGCAAAAGATGAAAATGTAGTAAATCCACCGCAAAAACCAACTGCCAATAAATAATAATAACTATTATTAAAGTAACTGGATTTATCCATAAAACCGAATAATAATCCAATTATCAAGCTACCCAAAACATTTGCCAATAAAGTACCATAAGGAATACTTTGTTCAATACTATTCAGTTTTAAACCCAAAATAAAACGGGCTACACTACCTGCTCCACCTCCAATAAAAACTAAAATAGCATATTTTAACATAACTCAAATTTACAATTTTATTTTTTTTACATCTCGCCAAGCCCATTTTCCGGTAATCGTACCTCTATTTAAAATCACAACTCCTGGATTAGACCTAATAATTGTTTTTAATGTAGTTTCATCGCAAAAAAGCATTTCAAAATTAAAGCCATATTCTTCTTTTAATTCCTGAAAATCTTCTTTGCCTGAAGCAGAAAAACCATATACTTTATAACCATTGATTAATGCCTTTTCAGATAAATTGGTAATTCTTCTCAGACCTCTTTTTTTAGATTTTGATAAGTCATACATCACTATTAGCATTAATTTTTCTTCTTCTAAAAGTTGCTCAGTAAGATCTTCTCCATCCTTTTCCATTGTAAAATCATGAATTGGTGGCACATAACCTTCACTAATTACTTTGGTCTTTCTATCAACATACGTTGCTCCATCAATATTCCATGGTTTATCTTCGGTTGAATAACTTTTATTTTCACCATTTACATTATAGATCCAAGTATCTTCAAAGATTGCTTGTTCAGCAGTTTCGGGAATCAACATTCCTTCTTTAATATTGTTACCTTCAGCGTAAGCTCTAAAATCAATAATCGGTATGTGTCTTAAAACATAATATGCTGTAAAAGAAAATAAAACAAAAGCTGTTAATGTAAAATATCCTGCATAATCATCTAAAACAGGTGGAACATCAAATGATTTGAATAATAAAAAAATAATTAAAATAATTAAACCTATATTTTTATAAAATGTTCCCCATGCGCTAAACTTTACAGCATCTCCAAAACAACCACAATCTGTCACTTTATTATAATAGGCTGAGTACCAAGTTAAAAATAAAAATAATAAAGTCAAGAAAAACAAACTCCAAATTGTTTCTTTTACCTTATAACCCATTAAAAGCATTATACCAAACATCAATTCGGCGAAAATTAGAACTAAAGAAATTTTCAAAGCATAAGGTGTTAAAAACTCTAGGTTTAAAACATCTGCACCAAAGTATTCTTCCAATTTATAAACTGAGCCAAGTGGATCAACTAATTTTACAAAACCAGAAAATATAAATGTTATTGCAACTAAAACTCTAATTACTTGGGTAATAAAATACATTTATTTCTGTTTTTCTTCTATTAAAATTAAAGCAAAAATAGCATAGTTGATCATATCTTGATAATTGGCATCAATTCCTTCAGAAACTAAAGTTTTTCCTTTGTTATTTTCAATTTGCTTAACGCGAAGTAATTTTTGTAAAATAAGATCAGTTAACGAACTAATTCTCATTTCTCTCCATGCCTCACCATAATCATGATTTTTATTTTCCATCAACTCTTTGGAAATAGAAATATGCTTATCATATAACTCGGTTGCTTCTTCAACATTCAAATCTGGTTGTTCAGCAACTCCTTTTTCAATTTGAATTAGTGCCATTACAGAATAATTAATAATCCCAATAAACTCAGGTATTTCATCTTCCTCAACTTTTCTAATATCATTTTCTTGTAACTGACGAATACGTTGTGCTTTAATAAAAATTTGATCCGTTAAAGATGGCAAACGTAATATTCGCCAGGCGCTACCATAATCTTGCATTTTATCTACAAAAAGTTCCCTACACTTATCGGTAACATCGTCGTATTGCTTTAAAGTATTTTGCATGAATTCTTTAAATTTTTAAATCGAAACGAATTTATAAAAATTTATTAATATTTACTTATTTTTACAAATTAAAACAAAATAAAAATTATGAATAAAATTGCTGTTTTTTGTGGTTCTAGTATAGGTTTTAATAGTATTTATGCTGAAAAGGCCAAAGAATTAGGTAAATATTTTACAAAAAATAGTATTGCTTTGGTCTATGGAGGAGGGAAAATTGGGATGATGGGTGTTATTGCAGATACTATTTTAGAAAATAATGGAGAAGTAATTGGTGTGATTCCGGGATTATTACGACATGAGGAAGTTGCACACACAAAAATAACTAGAATGATTGTAACTAAAAAGATGTCAAAACGAAAAGTGAAAATCAGCAAAATGGTTGACGGGTACATTGCCTTACCTGGTGGATTTGGCACATTAGATGAATTATTTGAAGCATTAACTCTTGGTCAACTTGGCATTGAAAATAAACCCATTGGCATTTTAAATGTAAATGGTTACTTTGACCATAGTTTAAAACAACTAGATATAATGGTAAAAGAGGGATTTTTAAAACAAACTAATCGCGATATGCTACAAGTAAGTGATTCTGTTACAGAATTATTAACTAAAATGAATAATTATATAGCTCCAAAAATGAGCAAAGTAGTTAATACAGTAGCCAGCAGATAGAATAAAAAAGAAGGAATAAAATATATGCAAACCATAAATTGTAAAGGAAATTTAATTGATTTAAGTTCACCTAAAGTAATGGGGATTTTAAATCTTACCCCCGACTCATTCTTTGACGGAGGAAAATATAATAACGAAAAAGAAGTACTAGAACAAGTTGGAAAAATGATAGATGAAGGTGCTACTTTTATTGATATTGGTGCATACTCTTCTCGCCCAGGAGCAGATCATATTAGCGAAAAAGAAGAACTTAAACGAATTGTTCCTGTTTTAAAATCAATCCTTCTAGAATTTCCTGATGTTTTAATTTCCATAGATACTTTTAGATCTAATGTAGCAAATGAATGTGTTAAATTAGGAGCTTGTATGATTAATGATATTTCAGGTGGAAATTTAGATCAAAACATGTTTAAAACAGTTGCAAAGTTGCAAGTGCCATATATATTGATGCATATGCCAGGCACACCTCAAACAATGATAAACCTTACAAAGTATGATAATATTATTAAAGATATTACTTATTATTTTTCAGAAAAAATACATCAATTAAGAGTATTAGGAACAAATGATATAATTCTTGATGTAGGTTTTGGATTTGGAAAAACTATCGATCAAAACTTTGAACTTTTAAAAAACCTTGCTCTTTTTAAACATCTTGATCTACCAATACTTACAGGTATATCGAGAAAATCAACACTATATAAAACATTGAATATTTCATCAGAAGAAGCATTAAATGCTACGACAGTAGCAAACACTATTGCTCTTTTAAATGGTACAAATATTTTAAGAGTTCACGATGTAAAAGAAGCAATTGAAGCTATAAAAATTGTAGAAAAATTATGATAAAGTATTTAAAATTAATCCTGTTTTTTGTAATCATTTCAAGTTGTACTAAAAAAGATGTACAATTACCAAAACTGGGTGAAAAAGGTTTAACCGGTATCTTCAATACATCTAAAGTTTGGATATTCTATAAAATTGAAAATAATGATACAATTGCTGTAATGAATAAAAATAATAAAGTGATGAACACTGATCTTATCTTCAATATTGATAAGCGGTTAAGCTTAAAAAAGGTGATTCCTAAAATACATAAAATTCAAGAAAAATTAAATGAGAAATCCTTACATAAAATTGAAGGAATGAAAAACTACTACAGCTATGCAGATACGGCTTCTAAAATATTTTCACTTATAGATTTTACCAAAACAACATACCTTTTTAAACAAGATGAATTTGATAAATATTACAATCAAATTAAAAATGACAGCACAAAGCAAACGGAAATCTTAAACATCAAAAAAAACAACCTTAATATCCTGATGGGTGAATTAGAATCTAAATATAAAAATGATACTATAAATGATATCTCTCTACTTTTAAAATTTGATGAAAATTTAACTTATCAGAATTATCTTTTTATAAAAACAAAACTAGTAAATTCTAAATTTTTAATTGAAGAATCCGAGTATATCTATACTCAAGAATAATTCTTACATTTACAAAAACTAAAACCATTTGGATTCACTCGATTTTCTACATCCCGGATTTTTAGATATACTCGATATCGTTTTAGTAGCAGTCCTACTCTTTTATGTTTATAAACTTGTAAGAGGCACTGTAGCTATCAATATTTTTTTAGGAATTGCAATTATTTACTTAATTTGGAAACTAACCCAAGCCTTACAAATGGAACTTTTAAGTGATATTTTAGGTAATTTTTTGGGTGGTGGTGTTATTGCTTTAATCATTGTTTTTCAACAAGAGATTAGAAAATTTTTATTAATGCTTGGCTCTACAAATTTTGCTTCAAAAAAAGGAATCTTAAAAAATTTAAAATTCTTGAAGTCTGATTTAGCAACTTCTAATGAGGTGAATACTATTATTGAATTCTGTGATGAAATGGCAAAAGAAAAAACTGGAGCTTTAATTGTTTTAGGAAGAAATAATAGTTTAGATTTTGTAAAAATTACTGGAGATCACCAAAAAATTGAAATAAATAAACCCATTTTAAAAAGTATTTTTTATAAAAATAGTCCACTACATGATGGCGCTATAACTATAGAAGATAATTTAATCACTGCAACCAGAGTTATATTACCTATTGAAAATAGTGCCGAAATCCCTTCTCATTTTGGTCTCCGACATAGAGCAGCGCTTGGAATTTCAACCAGAACAGATGCTTTGTCTTTGGTCGTATCTGAAGAAACCGGGCAAATTTCTTATGTAAATAATGGTACATTTATTTTATTTGAAGATATTGATGATCTAATCGAAATTGTAAAAGAAGATCTAGCTTACTAAAGATTCTATCCTGTTTTCTTTTGTAAAAACTGAATTGTATATAATCTACTATAATAACCTTCTTTTTCTAATAATTCATTATGTGTTCCTTGTTCAACAATTATCCCATTATCCATCACAATAATTTTATCTGCTTTTTTAATAGTTGCTAATCGGTGTGCAACAATTATAGAAGTACGATTATCTGTAATTATATCGGTTGCTTGTTGGATTAAAATCTCTGAATGAGTATCTATAGATGAAGTTGCCTCATCAAGAATTAATATACTAGGTTTACTTACAGCCGCCCGTAAAAATGCAATTAACTGTCTTTGCCCTGCAGACAGCATTGCACCTCTTTCTTTTACATTATAATAATAATTATTGGGTAATGTCATAATAAAATCATGAAGTCCAATATCTTTGGCAGCCTGAACAACTTCGCCATAAGTTATAGATGGATCATTTAATGTAATATTATTTAAAATCGAATCAGAAAATAAAAATACATCTTGTAAAACAACTGCAATATGCTTTCTCAAAGAGTGCAATTTGAAAAGAGAAATAGGTTTGCCATCAATTTTAATTTTACCACTATCAATATTATAAAAACGATTCAATAAATTAACTATCGTTGATTTTCCTGCTCCTGTAGCACCAACTAAAGCAACTGTTTCTCCTGCTTTTACATTAAAAGAAATTCCTTTTAATACTTCTTCATTTTTCACATAACTAAAATGTACATTTTCAAAACTTATATCCCCTTTTAAAACTTCAATATCTTGTTCTCCATTATCCAATTCTTCTTCGTTTGTATCTATCACTTTAAACACCCTTTCAGCAGCTACCATACCCATTTGTAAAGTATTAAATTTATCTGCAATCTGTCGCAAAGGCCTGAATAACATATTATTCATCATAATAAAACTAATAATTTCACCTACACTAACAGTACTATTAACAGCTGCTTGTAAACCACCGTACCAAACCACTAATCCTATTGCAATAGAAGGTAGAATCTCAGCTACTGGAAAAAAAATAGAATTATACCAAACTGTTTTTACCCATGCTTTTTTATGTTTTTGATTGATTTTTTCAAAATTAGTATATTCAATATCTTCTCTAACAAATAACTGAATAATCTTCATCCCTGTAATCCGCTCTTGCACAAAACCATTAAGGTTAGCAACTTCAGCTCTAACCTCATAAAATGCAGATTTCATCGCCTTTTGGAAAATTCTTGTGGCGTAGATTAAAATAGGTAAAATAGCAAAAACAATTAGGGCTAATTTCCAATTCATAGCAATCATTAATACAGCAATAAATATCATTTTAAGGAAATCACTAATAATGATAAATAAACCCTGCCCAAAAATACTTGCAATTGTTTCAATATCAGAAACCACCCTTGTAACCAACTTACCTACCGCTTGTTTATTGAAAAATTTCATTTTAAAACGAAGCAGAGAATTAAATAATTTTGTTCTAATGTCTTTTACAATATGTTGTCCTAACCAATTTGCAAAATATATAAACAGAAACTGAAAGATAACCTCAAAGATCAAAACCGCTAACATCAATAAAATATAATTCAATAACTGTTTTGCATCTTTATTTACAATATATTTATCAATAACTTGCTGTAATAAATAAGGTCTAAAAGTGGCAAACGAGGCAAGTAAAATAACCGCTAAAGCCGAAATTACAAACTCTCGTTTATAAGGCTTAACAAAAAATAGTATCCTTTTAAAAAGCTGATAGTCAAATGCTTTTCCTGATATTTTATTTTCCTCTTTCGACATTAAAATTAATTAGAATTTAATTTATAAGGGTACTCGATTTTTGTCAAAAACAGACCTTTTGCCTTTACGGATGCTCCAGCTTTAGTTCGATCTTGACTCTCAATAATTTTTCGAAATTCCTCAATTGAAGTCTTTCCATAACCAATATCTAGTAAAGTTCCCACAATGGCTCTAACCATGTTTCGCAAAAAACGATTAGCAGAAATATAAAAAATCAATAGCTGACCTTCTCTTTTCCATTCGGCATTTGATATTGTACAATTATAAGTTTTTACATCCGTTTTTGATCTTGAAAAACATTTAAAATTTTCATATTCAAATAAAATTTTCGCGGCTTTATTCATCAAATTTACATCTATCTCTTTATGATGAGTTTGCCAGGTAAAATCGGTTAAAAAAGGATCTTTCCCTAAAAATATTTTATATTCATAACTTCTTGAAATTGCATCAAATCTAGCATGAGCATCCTCTTTAAGATGAAAAAAATGTTTTATTGAAATATCTTCAGGTAAAAAGGCATTCATCTTGTATATTAATCCCTCTTTATCAATTTTATTTATCACATCAAAATGTGCGAAAAATTCACTTGCGTGAACTCCAGAATCTGTTCTGCCACAACCAACAATATCAATTTTTTGGTTTAACAATAATGTAAATGCTTTTTCTAATGTTTCTTGTACCGAAAATGCATTAGGTTGTATTTGCCACCCATGATAATTTTTTCCGTTGTATGAAAGTTTAACAAAGTATCTCAAAAAATGTATTTTTGCTTAAAAGCAAAGATAGCTTAAAGAAATGAAATTTAAAAAATGAAAAAAATATTACTTCTATCAGATACACATAGTCATATTGATGAAAATATGCTGAAATATTGCCGTCAAGCAGATGAAGTTTGGCATGCTGGTGATATTGGAAATGAAGATATTACTAATAAAATAAAAGAAGTTTCAAGATTAAGAGCTGTTTACGGAAATATTGATGGAGCAGAATTAAGAACTGAATTTCCATTAGATAATATATTTATCATAGAAAAAGTAAAAGTATGGATTACACATATTGGCGGATATCCAAACAGATATGAACCCAGAATTAGGGAGGAAATCCAAAATATATCACCGAAATTATTTATTTCAGGACATTCTCACATATTAAAAGTACAATTTGATAAAAAAAATAATTTACTCCATATGAATCCGGGTGCTGCAGGAATTTATGGTTTTCACAAAACAAGAACCATGCTTAGATTTGAAATTGATGGTTATGAAATTAAAAATTTGGAAGTAATTGAATTAAAAAAATAATTAGGCTTCTCTATCCTCAAAAGCTTTATCTCTTTCTTCTTTAGTTCTATAAATTGGAACTGAAATAAAAATACTTGTACCCTCTCCTTTTTTAGAATTAATATTAAAAACACCTTTCATTATTGCCACACGTGCCTCAATATGACTTAAACCTAAACCATCTTTCTCACGGGCTTTCTTTACGTCAAAACCTATACCATCATCAATGATTTGAATAAGTAACTGACTAGAATTTCGCTCAATTAAACTAATAGAAGCTGACTTAGCTTTACTATGTTTTAATATATTATTTACTAATTCTTCAATAATATTATATATCTTAATCTCAAAGCTCTGGTAATATCTTTTAACACCATTATCGTCACTAATTAATTCTATTTGCGAATTAGAGTATTTTTCACATAAATCGTGAACGGCAAAAGCCAAACCAAATTTTATTAAAACCGAAGAAATAAGTTCATGAGATAAATCTCTAATTTTTACGGAAGCCTCACCAATTATTTTCTGTGCTTTTAAAATCTCATCAGGCACCTCATTATTAAGCTCTGCTTTTGAGGCTTGTAAATGTAAATTTGCTGATGACAATAATGCACTTACACTATCGTGTAGGATCTCAGCAATCGTTTTACGTTCCTTCTCTTTGGCATCAATAGTGGCATTAATAATTTTTGTTTGTGTAAGATTATGTACTTGCTCTAACTTATTTTTTTGTTTTAACTTATAATTTTTATAAAAAATAAATGCTAACACCAATAATGTAAGTGTTAAAAAAGTTAAACCATAGAATAAAAATTGTGTCCTTAATGTTCTATTTTTTTCAAGCTCTATTTGACGTTCCTGAATGGAAATGTTATATTTAGCTTCTACTTCGGCAAGATTTTCAACTAAATTATTATCAATAATTTCTTGATTAATTTCTTTTGATATCACTAAATTTCGATAAGCTTTTTCGTATTCTCCCAAAGAATCATAAGAAACTGATAGATTATCATAAATTGCCTGTTTAAATTTTAATGATACTGAGGATGTGTCTCTTTCCAAGGTTTGCATTGCCTCTTTAT
>DAOUQH010000005.1 GCA_030625645.1 Flavobacteriia bacterium
CCCACTTATGATCTTAACGCAAATGTCTATTAGTTTAATCTATCAATATTGGATCCATACAGAGCTTATTGATAAAATGCCAAAATGGTTTGAAACAATTTTCAACACACCTGCACATCATAGAGTGCACCATGCTACAAACCCACAGTATTTAGATAGAAATCATGCAGGTATTTTAATTGTTTGGGATAGGCTTTTCGGCACTTTTGAACCTGAGATTGAAAAACCAGTTTACGGACTGGTAACTAATATCAATACATTTAATCCAATTAAAATTGCATTTCATGAATGGATAAATCTTTTTAATGATGCATTCAAAAGTCAAACAACTTTTAAAAATAAATTGTATTACTTTATCAAACCTCCTGGGTGGAAACACGATGGTACTGGAATATTGTCTAGTGATTTAAGACATGAATGGGAGAAAGAAATATCTAGTTGATTTTACTCAGTATAGAAAAAAGCAATTAAGCACTACTCTTTTACAGTATCAAACTCAATTAAAAAGATCTCTTCTCCTTTCTTTTTCATTTTATATTCTTCTCTAGCAAATTTTTCTAGTGAATCAGGGTTTTTAAGATTATTGATAATTTTAGCATCTGCTGTAATTTCTTTTTCATAATAATCATTCGAACTTTCTAGTTTATCAATTTCTTTATCTAATTCTGCATGATTCAAATAAGAGTTCTCATCAAAAAAAGTCATCCAAATCACAAAAAAAACCAAGAATATAAAATATTTGTTGCTAATTATCTTTACAACCTTATTCTCTTTAATCTGTTTAAATGTCATTTTTCAGATTTTCATTAATTACAGTTCTAACAATATCTATAGCAACAGTATTGTATTTATCGTGAGGAATAATAATATCCGCATAATTTTTTGTAGGTTCAATAAATTGCTGGTGCATTGGCTTTAACATATTTTGATATCTATTTAAAACCTCATCCATATCTCTACCCCTCTCTTTAATATCACGACGAAGTCTTCTTATCAATCTTTCATCTGAATCTGCATGAACAAAAAGCTTAATATCCATCAAATCACGAAGTTCTTTATTAGTAAAGATTAGGATTCCTTCTACAATAATCACTTTTCTAGGATGCGTTATTAATGTATCTTTTAATCGTTGATGCGTAACAAATGAATAAACAGGTTGCTCTATCGCATTTCCATTTTTAAGATCCTCTAATTGCTTTATCATTAATTCAAAATCAACAGCACGTGGATGATCAAAATTAATATTACATCGCTCTTCAAACGAAAGTCCTTCATGTTTTTGATAATATGAATCTTGCGAAATCACGGTAACTTCCTCTGTAGGTAATTCATTAATTATTTGATTTACTACTGTAGTTTTTCCACTTCCGGTTCCACCGGCAATTCCAATAATGAGCATAATTTATTTTAAATTTAATACTATTAGCAATGTAATTTTATTTTTCTGAATTGTTTTCAAAGTTATAAAAATCGTTTGAATTTTAAATTTAATTTTGTTAAATTCACAAATCCATAAATCAAACTCATAAATGAAAAATATGTTCTCGAATATAAAAGGTGATCTTTTTGGAGGTCTAACCGCAGGAATTGTTGCATTACCACTAGCTTTAGCCTTTGGTGTCTCATCAGGTTTGGGCCCAGGAGCTGGTCTATTTGGCGCAATCTTTTTAGGTTTTTTTGCTGCACTTTTTGGTGGTACAAATACACAAATATCTGGACCAACTGCACCACAAACTGCTGTAAGTATGGTGATGATTGCTGGTGTTATTCAAACTAGTAATGGCGATTTAAGCAAGGCTCTTCCTATAATTTTAGCTGTTTTTTTATTGGCAGGTATCTTTCAAATTCTCTTAGGCTTAACCGGTGTAGGAAAATACATCAAGTACATACCATATCCTGTAGTTTCAGGGTTTATGACTGCAATTGGCTTGATAATAATTATCACCAACATACTTCCAATTTTAGGGTTTTATCCAGCAGAAAATCAACAATTAATCGATAAAATGAAACCTAAAGCAGAAGCAGTATTGATGCAAAAAATTCTAGAAGAAGAAACTTCTGAAGGTATTTTGGTTTTAGAAAATTTTGAAGAAACCATTGATAGAGCAGAGAAAATAAGCCCAGAAGATATTAACAAAGAAGCTGAAATTTTAGCATCTGCTAACGCATCTGGAGTAATCGGTTCAGTAAAAAGTTTACCTAATGCATTAAAAAATATTAATTATCTAGAATTAATTCTAGCTCTAATCACAATCATAATTATCTATGGTTTTAAAAGGATTACTTCCCTAATTCCAAGTACTCTAGTAGCACTACTACTGGTCTCTGGTGTCGCCATTTTTATGAATTTAGATTATCATCCTATTGAAGAAATACCTAGTGGTTTTCCATTACCACATTTTGAAATTTTTACTAACTTTAGTTTAGAAATGATTTCTCCCTTTATTTTTACTGCCATAACACTTGCCTTTTTAGGCTCTATTGATTCTCTATTAACTTCTGTTGTTGCAGATAATATGACCAAAACCAATCACGACCCGAATAAAGAGTTAATAGGGCAAGGAATTGGAAATAGCATTGCTGCAATTTTTGGAGGTTTACCAGGTGCAGGCGCTACAATTAGAACTGTTGTAAATATAAATGCTGGTGGTAAAACAAAACTTTCTGGTGTTATTGCAGCTATCTTATTGCTTATTATTTTATTGGCATTAGGTCCTGTAGCATCTAAAATTCCAGCCGCAGTACTTGCAGGAATCTTAATTACTGTAGGAATTGGAGTAATGGATTATAAAGGCTTAAAATCAATACCAAACATACAAAAGGCCGAAGTTGTAATTATGATTGTTGTATTGTTGCTTTCAACTTTTTGGAATCTAGTTTATGCAGTTGGTATTGGGTTAATTATTGCTTCTTTGGTATTTATGAAAAAAATGGGAGATGTTATTGCTGAAAAATCCGATGTAAAAAGTCTTCTAGAAGAAAAAGCATGGGACGATGAAGCTAATTTCCCTTCCGAATTAAAACAAAAGGTTTTTATCAAACATATCAAGGGACCCTTATTTTTCGGTTCAACCAGTCATTTTCAACAATTGGCTACCCAAGTTCCTGATACTGCAAACTACGTAATCATCCGAATGGAAAAAGTACCCTATATTGATCAATCTGGCTTATATGCCATGGAAGATGTATTATTAGGTTTAGAAAAAAGAGATATACATCCATTATTGGTAAATGTACAAAGTCAACCTGTATATTTATTAGAATCAATTGATATTGTTCCAGATTTGATACCTAATGAACATCTTTTTGATAATTTTAATGAATGTATAAGTTGGATAAAAAAGAATATGTAATAATAAATTCATACTTTTATAGTACGCAGTGTTATTTAAAAACTATTTAGCTTTGGTATGACATCAGTAAATAAGAATAAAAATTAAAAAAAATACAGATTATGGACAAACCTTTTTATGAATCATTATTAGATAATAATAAAAAATGGGTAGTAGAAAAGCTATCGGAAAATAATAATTTTTTTAAAAAATTAGCTGACGGACAAAACCCACATGTATTATGGATAGGTTGTGCAGATTCTAGAGTTCCGGCTAATGAAATAACTAATACAAATCCGGGAGAAGTATTTGTACATAGAAACATTGCTAATATGGTAGTACATACAGACATGAATATGCTCTCTGTTTTAGATTATGCAGTTAACGTACTTAAAGTAAGACATGTAATTGTATGTGGCCATTATGGATGTGGTGGTGTTAAAGCAGCAATGACTAATAATTCTTATGGTATAATTGATAATTGGATTAGACATATTAAAGATGTTTATAGATTTCATAAAGATGAATTAGATTCTATTGATGACGAAAAGAATAGATTCGATCGCTTTGTTGAATTAAATGTTAAAGAACAAGTTTTTGACTTAGCAAAAACTAGCATTGTTCAAAATGCATGGGAAAATGACCAGGACTTGCAAATTCATGGTTGGGTTTATCAATTAAGTTCTGGAATTATTAAAGATCTAGATATAAACTTTAAAAGTAACAACGAATTAAATGATGTATATCAATTAGATTTTTAAAAAAGTTTAGGGTAGAAATATAGTTAACAACATTATTCATTTATAATCAATATGTTAACATTTAAGAATTATAATATAGCTGATTGGTTTTCATTCTATCGTATTGCTGCCGCCCCATTTTTACTTATCCTATTGTGGCTTCAAGATCGCGAACTTTTTTCTTGGTTTTTGTTAATTAGTTATTCAACCGATATGATTGATGGCTATTTAGCTAGAAAATTAAAAATTACTAGTCCAAGAGGATCACAATTAGATTCTATTGGAGACCAAATAACTTTAGTGGTTGGTGTAATTGGATTATGTGTATTTGAAGGTAGTTTTATGAAAGATAATCTACTTATTATTGTTATTGCATTTTCTCCATATATTTTACAAATGCTACTCGCGTATAAAAAGTATGGTAAAGCAACTTCATTTCATACTTATCTTGCAAAATCATCAGCAATAATACAGGGCCTTTTTATCTTATCTGCATTGTTTTTTAGTCCAAATTATAGTCTGTTTTATTTTATGATTATACTTGGCTTACTAGAAACAACCGAAGAAATTATACTAATTTTTATGTATGATGATTGGGTTTCTGATATTAAAGGAATCTATTGGGCACTTAAAGATAAAAGAAGACAAAAAGAAAATACTGAATGAAATAAGGAAAGAAAACTCGTGTTATGCGTTCATATTCATTCTTTACAATAATACTATTATGCTTGGCAATATTAGTTATTGATCTGCTAGCTTTTTATTGGCTAGAATCAATTACTCAGCAGATATCTTTACCTTATATAAAAAAAATAATTTATTTTACTTTTTGGTTTTTTTCAATTGGTCTTATAACCTCTATAATAATTTTTAAAATTAGATTAGACAAAATACATCCACAAAGAAAACTATTGATAATCTCTTCATTATACGGCTTAACTGTTTTATCCTTCGCTCCAAAATTTATTTTTATAATTGTTATTTCTATTCTTTATTTTACCAATTTTGCTTTTTCTAACAAAGAATCATTAATAATAATCCCTATTATTGGAGCCTTTTCAGGGTTTCTACCATTTTTTGTTATTCTTTACGGAATTTTTAGATCACTTTACCGATTCAAAGTCCATCACATAAAAGTACATTGTAAAGTTTTACCAGAAAGTTTTGTAGGACTACGTATAGTTCAAATATCTGACCTTCACCTAGGAAGTTTTAATTTTCGCTATCATATTTTAGATCGTGCAATCAAATTAATAAATCATTTAGAACCAGATTTTATTTTTTTTACAGGTGATTTGGTCAATAATTATGCATGGGAATTAAAAGGCTGGTCTTCAGTATTAAAACAATTATCAGCCAAAAAAGGAAAATATGCTGTATTAGGAAATCATGATTATGGTGATTATAGTGAATGGAAGACAACAAAACTTAAAAAATCAAATTTCGAATCTATTAAATATTTTTATAAGAAAGTAGATTTTAAATTACTTTTAAACGAATCTGATGTTATAGAAATTAAAGATGAAAAAATAGCTATTTTAGGAGTTGAAAATTGGGGTAACCCACCTTTTAAGCAATATGGTGATTTACAAAAATCATTAGAAAATGTAATCGATTTACCATTTAAAATTTTATTATCTCACGACCCTTCTCATTGGACTGAAGAGGTTATAAAAGATACAAATATATCGCTTACACTTTCTGGTCATACACATGGCATGCAGGCAGGAATTAATTTTAAGAATAAAAAATGGAGCCCCATTAAATATAAATATAAATATTGGGGTGGTTTACATAAAATTAAAAATCAATATCTATACGTAAACCGGGGTTTAGGGTGGCTCGGATTTCCTGGAAGATTAGGTATGCGCCCAGAAATTACCTTTATAAAATTAGAAAAATAAAATGCTATTGCTTGTGTTTTATAGATAGATTTGAATACTAATACCTTATCAAACTCCAAAAACTTCCTTAGAATTTTGTGTAGTGATTTTGGCTATTTCTTCAGGTGATAAACCGTAAATTTCAACCAATTTATCTAGAATATTAATCAAATAACTACTATCATTTCGTTTTCCTCTGTATGGTGTTGGTGCCAAATATGGTGAATCGGTTTCTAAAACAATATGCTCAATTGGAATTTCATTTAAAAATTTATCAATTTTTCCATTTTTAAAAGTTACAACTCCGCCAATACCGAGTTTCATATTATAAGAAATCGCCTGCTTTGCCTGTTGTAAATTTCCAGTAAAGCAATGAAAAATTCCATAAAGTTTATCATCTTTTTCTTCTTCTAATACTTCGAAAATTTCATCAAAAGAATCACGACAATGAATAATTATTGGCAAATTTCTTTCTTTCGCCCAAGAGATTTGTGTTTTAAAAACCTGTTGTTGTTCCTTTATAAAAGTTTTATCCCAATAGAGATCAATTCCTATTTCACCTACAGCATAAAATTTTTTGTTCTCTAACATTTTTCTAACTACCTTTAATTCTTCTTTATAGTTTTCTTTTACATGAGTGGGATGCAATCCTGCCATCAAAAAAATATTGTCAGGAAATTGTTTCTCTAAAGAAAACATTGATTGATAATAAGTTGAATCTATCGCAGGAACAAAAAATCGAGAAACTCCAGCATTAATCGCTTTTTCAATAATTTCAACTCGATCATTATCGAATTGTTCGGAGTATAAATGTGTATGTGTATCTGTTAAAATCATAAAAGATAAATATGTGCAAATATAATTTTAAAATATCATAAAAAAATATATATTTATCGTAGCTAACAAAAACCAGTATTATATGAAAATATTCCACAACCCCCGTTGTAGTAAAAGTCGCCAAGGCCTTGCAATTTTGGAAGATTCCAATCAAGATTTTGAGATTATTCAGTATTTAAAAACTCCACCTAGTAAAGATGAGTTAGAAAAAATATTACAGATGCTACAAATGGAGCCTATTGATTTAGTAAGAAAAAATGAAGCAATCTGGAAAGAAAATTTTAAAGGCAAAGAACTAAGTAACAATGAGATAATTGATGCAATGGTAAACAATCCTAAATTGATTGAACGTCCAATCGTTATTAACGGAGAAAAAGCTGCTTTAGGAAGACCTCCTGAAAGTATTAACGAAATTCTATAACTTTTAATATTGTAAATTATTACTAACCAGCCCACTACATGCAATATGATAGTTTATAGGGATATTACAATCTCCCTATAAACTACTATTTTTATATTGTCAGTATTTTTATAATTTGCAAGTTATATTGCACCTAATGAAAAAGATTATTTCGATTTTATTTTTATTGCTATCATTTTCGTTTTACGCACAACAATCGTCTCTTCAACAAAATATTATAGGAACAATTATTGATGCAGAAACAAAACTGCCGCTACCTTATGCAACAATTACTTTTTATTGCGAAAAAGAAAATGTTTTTAGTGGAGGTATAAGTGATGATAATGGAAAGTTTAATATCAATATTTCTCCAGGTACTTATAAGGTTTCTTTTGAATTTCTTTCATTTCAACCAAAAATTATCAACTCTTTAGTAGTTAATAAAGATTTAAATCTCGGTCAAATAGTTTTAGATTCAGGTATCGAAAATCTAAATGAAGTTGAAGTAACAGTTAGCCAAAAATTGGTTGAATATAAATTCAATAAAAAAATATACAATTCTTCAAAAGACATTGCAAATATTGGTGGAAATGCAATAACTGTTCTTGAAAATACTCCTTCTGTAAGGGTGGACGATGAAGGAGGAATTTATATAAGAGGATCATCTGTATTGGTTTTAGTAAACGGAAAACCTTTTGGGGGTCAAGAAAACAATATAGATATTTTGAGTATGATTCCGGCAAACTCTATTTCAAACGTTGAAATTATCACTCAATCTGTAAAATACGATGCAAAAAGTGGAGGTATTATAAATATTGTATTAAAAAAAGGAAAAATGCAAGGTTATAGTGGCACCATAGAAGTTCATGGCGGAATTCCTGATAATGACGGAGTATCTTCTTTTATCAATTATAAATCTGATAAAATAAATGTCTTTTCTACTGCTAGTTTTAATCATCACGATAGAATAAGAAATTTTGATATCAGGCAGACATATTTCAAAAATGAAAATAATCCAACAGGATTTTTAGAACAAAGCCAAGAAGATAACCGCCAAAAAAACAGCTTTTTATTTAGTTTTGGAAGTGATTTTTATCTAGATAAAAAGAACACCATTACAACTTCAATTTTATATACTCTGAGTAATAAAAATTTTGATTCTAATCTCAATTATAATGATTTTAATGCATCTCATGATCCTATTCAAATAACGAATAGAGATGTTTGGGACAATACAGATGAATCTATATTCGAGGCTCTTATAAATTATACTAAATCTTTTGATTCTGAAAATCACAAACTCTCTTTTGATATTCAATATGACAAAAAGAATTCTGATAATATTACAGATATACTAAATATATCTTCCTTAAATTCATTCGATATAACACAACAACAATCAACTAAATATCAAAATCTTGATAACTATTTAACACAAGTAGATTACCAGTTTCCTATAAAAGAAACAGGTTTAGTAGAAACAGGAATTAAGGCAAATTTTAGAAAATATTATAATGATTTTTCAGCAAATACTATAGATGATATTGAAAAACATCTTATTCCAATTGAAGGCTATCAAAATGAAATAACCTATGATGAAAATATTTATTCTGCCTATGTAAATTTCAGCAAGGAACTAGAAAAGTTTAATTTTACTTTAGGATTACGCACTGAATTAACCAAAACTCAAATCAAAGAAGAAAGTACAGAAATTGATAATAGAGATACTTATACCGATTTTCTTCCTTCTGTTAGTATAGGATATTATTTTGAAGAGTTATCATCTCTTTCATTTTATTATAGTAGATATATTGAACGGCCTCCGGTACACCTATTAAATCCGTTTGTTTCATTCTCTAATAATAGATTGATTTCAACAGGAAATCCTTATTTAAAACCTGTATATTCAAATAATTTTATTTTAGAATACTATAAGGATTTTGGGAAAATTAATATAACATCTGCTTTATTTTATACCGGTGAAAAAGATCAAATTTCTAGAGTTTTAAGTAATTCTGGAAAACAAACAGCAGATGGTCATGATATCTTTGTTAGAAAACCAATAAATAATGGCAACCGTGATCAATATGGTTTTGATTTGAATATTATATATATGCCTACAAAATTTATCAGGTTAAACGCATACATTAATCCTTATTATTTCAACCTGCACAACACCAATGATAATGCGTATGATTATAATGATTTTATGGTTTATGGTTATATACAAACTAACTTAAAGTTACCTAAATCATTTAATTTTAAAATCACTTACCTCTACCAAACCCCTAAGAAAACTGCTTTAACAAAAATCGGAAGTATTCAATATATAAATGCGACTTTAAGCAAAAACTTATGGGATAATAAAGCTACACTAACACTTAAGGCAAATGATCTTTTCAATTTAAAAGAAATTACCTACACATCAAATGAAGATAACACTTTTACTGAAGGTAATTGGGTTTATGATTCGCAATATTTACTTTCCTTTACGTATAGATTTAACAAGGCAAAAAGAAGAGATTCACATAACCGCACTAAAGATATAGATAACGATATATTTGAAAAAGAAGAAACTTTTACAAAATAAAAAAGACCTATAAAAATAGGTCTTAATATAAAATTTATGATATTCGTTTAGTTACGATTTAACTTTTTTAGCTTCTCTTTTTAATTTCCAGATTTCAATCAAATTTCCAAATAACCAATAAGGAACCACGAATGTTAATAAAAATAACATTAGCCAAAATCCCATTGTGAAAATTGTCATAAATACTAAGAAACCAGAAAATTGAGAAAAATCCATATTTGTGTTATAAATTTATTATACCGTTACAAAAATAAAAAAAAAATAAAAACTTATGCTGCTTTTTTAAAAAAATATGATAAATATCTCAGCTATTCATTCCTTAAGACGAATAAATCTTTTTTTTAGCTAAATTTGCAGCACATATATAATATTAGATTCATGTTACTAGAAAATCGGATTACAGCTTTTAAAACTTTAGGTGATTTCTTAAGTCAGTTTAGCTTGATGAAAATTGAGAAAAAAGAAGGTATTCCTTTCAATGATCTATTTTTTGATGTTTTTGAAAAGCAAATCAGAAAAGCAAAAGAATTTAATGGTTGGTTTACTGAAGAGAATGTTTTATTTGCACTAGAAAATTGGTCTATTTTATTAAATTCAAAAGATCTTAATGCATGGACAGATAATTATAACTTATCAAATTCTAAACCAAAAATCATTGCTGTTATTATGGCTGGAAATATACCAATGGTAGGTTTTCATGATTTTCTCACCGTTTTAATTTCTGGAAATAATATTATAGCCAAACAATCTTCTAGCGATAAGAATTTTATGCAATTAATTGCAAAATATCTGGAACATGTTGAAACTGAATTTAAAGGTAAAATAAACTTTACGGATGGAGAACTTGGTAAATTTGACGCAGTTATTGCTACCGGAAGTAATAATACTGCTCGCTATTTTGATTATTATTTTGGAAAATATCCAAATATTATCCGTCAAAATAGAAATGCTGTTGCTGTTTTAACCGGAAATGAATCAAATGATGAATTAAAGAATCTTGGAGAAGATATTTTCCGCTATTTCGGATTGGGTTGTAGAAGTATTGCCAAAATTTTTGTTCCGAAAGGATATGATTTTGATCAAATCTTTAAAAATATATATCATTACAATAATTTAATCAACTACAAAAAATACGAAAACAATTATACTTATAATAAAACGGTTTATTTAATGAGTGAATTTCAACTTCTGGAAAATGGCTTTTTTATGCTAAAAGAAGATCATAATTACTCCTCTCCAATCGCCACATTATTTTACGAATACTACAGTGATATAGATACTCTTAATCAAAAATTAGAACTTGAAAAGGATCAAATTCAATGTGTTGTTAGTAATTTAGGAATTGAAAGTGAAATTGACTTTGGCGAAACTCAAAAACCAAAATTAGATGATTATGCTGACGGTGTAGATACTTTAAGGTTTTTAGAAAATCTTTAAACTTTTTCTTATGCTATTCCAACCAGTTTTTAAAAGCTTTTACTTTTTCTCTACTTACGATGAGATCATCAGCAGTACAATTTTGTAATTTAATTTTTAACCTACTATTTGAGTAAGAAATAATATCTTCAATCGTTTCAATATTAATAAAATACTTACGATTTATTCTAAAAAACTTATCCAGATCAATTTTTGTTTCCAATTGCTCTAATGAATCATCAATTAAAAATTTCCTTCCTTCAATTGTATGAATATAAGAACCCTTATTCTCACTAAAAAAACAAATTATTTCATCAATAGAAATCATTTTTAAATGTTGTCCAACTTTAACAGTAAATCTTTTTTTATAATTTTTTTCAATAGGATTAATCAATATTTTTTTTAATTGATTTATATCTAAACCCTGTAAAGATTTTGTTTGAAAATTAGCTTTATACTTATCTACTGCCACTTTTAATTCATCTTCATCTATAGGCTTTAATAAATAATCAATACTGTTTAATTTAAAAGCTTTTAAAGCGTACTCATCGTAAGCTGTTGTAAAAATTACTGCACTATTAATATCAATATTTTCAAATAATTCAAAAGATAAACCATCAGACAATTGAATATCTAACAAAATCAAATCTGGGTGAGGGTTGTTTAAAAACCAGTTACTTGCCTCTTTTACCGAATGTAACATTTGGTGGGTTTTGATTCCTAAACTATTCAACATTCTCGACAACCTTCGTGCTGCCGGCTTTTCATCTTCAACAATAATTACTTTCACATCTTCATATTTAAGGGTTAAAAATAATAAAACTATTTTATTTGTATCATTAATCACTAAGATTTAATGTTTTCTGAAAAATATTTGACTTACTTATTTAAAAAAATTAAATTTGGAAAAATTTACATTATTTATGCGAAGAATTATCCTTTTTATTTCATTTGTATTTATCTTATTAACTAATATATATTCGCAAAGTAATAGTAAATTAACTTTCAAGGATTTTCCAATAAAAAATGTGAGCATAAGAGCTATTGAAGTAATAAATGACAGTACGCTTTGGTTTGCTGGATCTAACAGTAAATTTGGAAAAATAATTAATAATAAAATTGAAATAGATTCTATAAAAAATAAAGGTCTTCATTTTAGATCAATTGCCTTTAATGGTAAGAATATTTTTATTTTGAGTATTGAAAACCCTGCTGTTTTATATAAAATTGATCCTTATTCTAATAGTATTGATGCAACTGAAGTTTATAAAGAGACAAATAAAAAAGTGTTTTATGATTCTATGCAATTCTTTGATGAAAAACATGGAATCGCAATGGGAGATCCAACCGAAGATTGTTTATCTGTAATTATAACAAAAAATAGCGGTAAGACTTGGAAAAAAATTAACTGTAATAATCTGCCAAGAATTTTTGAAGGAGAAGCTGCATTTGCTGCAAGTAACACAAATATTGCAATAATTAAAAATAATGTTTGGCTTGTTAGCGGAGGCAAAAAATCAAGATTATTTTACAGTTCAAATAAAGGGGAAAACTGGAAAGTATTTAACACTCCAGTTGTTCAAGGAAAAACAATGACTGGTATTTTTACTGTTGATTTTTATGATAAAGATAATGGCATTATTATGGGAGGAAACTGGGAAGAAAAAAATAATTTTAATAATACAAAAGCTATTACAAAAGACGGTGGAAAAACCTGGAATTTGATTTCAAACGGTAAAGCTCCTGGCTATATTAGTTGTGTTCAATATGTACCAAATTCACATGGAAAAGATATCTTTGCTGTTTCAACAGAAGGAATTTTTCTTTCAAATAACAGTGGAGTTACCTGGAAAAAAATAAGTGACAAAAAATACTATACTATTCGATTTGTAAATAAAAGTACTGCTTGGTTAGCAGGAAATAATATCATAACTAAATTAAAAATAAAAGAATAAACACCAAATGAAAAAAATAACATTTATTCTACTAGTGCTTATAATAAGTCTAAATTTTAGTTGTAAAAAAAATGATGTAAAAGATGCTTTTGAATGTTCTTCATCTTGTATAGATTTTACCAATAAAAAGACTTACCAGGATGTACTAAAGCATTTCAAAATCGACATTCCAAAAGGATGGAAAACAGAACTTTATTACGATGAATTTCAATCAGAAATTTATAGTGCAGATACCACAAAACAACTAACAGAATCTTATATTATTGATATCACCTGGCATCAAGGCGAATTAAAATTCAATAGAACTTTTAAAGAAAAACTACAAGAAAGTTTAGATAAAGAAAAATTAGAAACTATAAGGTCTGGTAAAGGAAAGTTTAATGATCTTCCTGTTTACTATAATTTTGCAAAGGGCAAATACCTAAATTATGATTACCATTTACTACAACTTTATGTAAAAAATAATGTTGACGAATATTATACTTTCACTTCAAAGATCTATGGTTCTGATGCAACTAATGAAAGAATTTGTGCTTCAATAAATTTATTTGAAGACATTGAATTTTTGAAATAATTTTTTGATAAATAGCTTATTTACAAAACCCTAAATTAAATTCCTTTAACCAATAGCTCTGCAGTTGCAGGATTTGTTGCCAATGGCACATTATAAACATCACATAAACGCATTAACATAAAAATATCTGGTTCGTGTGGATGTTTTTCTAATGGATCTCTAAAAAATAATACTAAATCTGTTTTTCCTTCTGCTACTCTTGCTGCAATTTGGGCATCACCACCATAAGGACCAGACAATAGCTTTTTTACTTTTAAACCAGCTTTCTCTGCTTTAGATCCGGTTGTTCCAGTAGAAATTAAAGAAATACTTTTTGACTGTAAAATTTCTTTATGCTCCATTAAAAACTGAACCATCTCAGCTTTTTTACCATCATGTGCAATAATTGCTATTTCCATTTTACATTGATTTTGCGTGATGTTCGGCTAAAGTAATTATTGGATGACGAACAATCTTACCTAATTTTAAATCGTATTCTTCAAGTACCTCTACAACTTCATCATGTAAGAAATGAGCAATCGATCCTACAAAATAAATTGGTGTGGTTTTGCTTTCCTCAAATTGAAGTATTTGATGCTCAACAAATGATCGTAAACCATCTTTAATTACTTTCTGTGCGTAACCACTCTTTTTATTTACAATAATAAATTTTCCCAATTCTGCGAGGTAAGTGTTTGGATTATCATTTTTATATAACCTCTCTTTTATTGTATCAGGAGATAAATCGTATTCTTTTTCAAACTTTTCGGCAAGATCTTTAGGCATATTATTGAAGTAGTAATCTCGCAAAATTTGCTTACCATAGTAATTTCCACTTGCGTCATCCATAATTATGTAACCTAATGAAATCACTTTTTGATGTGTTTTTTTTCCATCAAAATAACTGCAATTTGAACCTGTTCCTAAAATACAAACCACTCCGGGTTCAGTTGTTTGAAGAGATTTTACTGCAGCAATTGTATCTTCAAAAATTTCAATATTGGCATTTACAAAAACATCATCAAAAACTTCATATAAATAATTTCTAGCTGTCTGCGTACCACAACCTGCACCATAAAAAAATATTCTTTCAACTTTATCCTTTATATCGTTTAATTCTTTTTTAGAAACTACTCTATCAAATAAGGTTTCTTTTGAAAAAACAGCCGGATTTAATCCTTTTGTATCAATTTTAAAATGCACTTCTCCTTTTCGGTCTATTGCTATCCAATTTGTCTTTGTTGAACCACTATCTGCTACTAAAATCATATATCAAAATTTAAGGGCGTAAAAATAAAAAACGAATTATAAATAAATATGAATAATGTCAGATTATTAAAAAATAATCAATATTAATTCTTTAAAAATGAAACTAATGCCAATTCATAACTTTTCATTCCAAAACCGGCAATTACTCCCTTTGCATTAGGAGCTATAAATGAAGTATGGCGAACTTCTTCTCTTTTATAAACATTTGAAATATGCACTTCAACAACTGGTGTTTGTATTGCTTTTATTACATCGCCAATACCTACAGAAGTATGCGTATATGCTGCCGCATTTAAAATTATTCCATCATAATCAAATCCAGTTTTCTGAATTATATCAATTATTTCACCCTCTATATTCGATTGAAAATATTGTAACTCAACTTCGGAGTATTTATTTTTTAATTCCTGATAGTATTCTTCAAATGTTTGATTACCATAAATACTAGGTTCTCTTTTCCCTAAAAGATTCAAATTTGGACCATTGATAATTATAATCTTCATGAATTTTATTTTGACTTCAAAAATACAAATAATAAGTGTCAACAAAAATATTTTAATACATTTACCTTATGAAATGGAAAAATGCCATACACGATTATCAATTATTTTTAAAGATTGAACGAGGGTTATCTCAAAACACGGTAGATAGTTATGCTCGCGATGTAAAAAAATTATATTCATTCCTGGAAAAAAAAGAATTAAACTACTCTCCTATCTCCATTTCTGAAGAGCTAATTCAACAATTTATTTATGAAATTTCAAAAGAGCTTAGCCCCAAATCACAAACCAGAATAATTTCGGGTTTGCGTAATTTTTTTGATTATCTGATTTTTGAAGATTATCGAAAAGATAATCCAACATCGTTATTAGAAGCACCAAAAACAGGAAGAAAACTACCTGATACACTTTCAACAAAAGAAATTGATACAATTATTGCCCAAATCGATTTGAGTACTCCAGAAGGCGAACGAAATAAAGCTATGCTCGAAACACTTTACAGCTGCGGATTAAGAGTTACCGAATTAATTACTTTACAACTTTCTGATCTCTTTTTTAACGAAGGATTTATTCGAGTAATCGGCAAAGGAAATAAGCAACGTTTTGTTCCTATCAATGAGATTACTGTCAAAATAATCAATAATTATACTGCTCTTATCCGACTTCATATTAAAACACAAAAAGGATTTGAAGATACTCTGTTTTTAAATAGAAGAGGAAAACAAATCACACGAAATATGGTATTTATGATTATTAAAGATCTCGCTTTAAAATCGGGGATAAACAAAAAAGTGAGTCCGCATACTTTTAGACATTCTTTTGCTACACACTTACTAGAAAACGGTGCAGATCTACGTGCAATTCAGCAAATGTTAGGTCATGAAAGTATTACAACCACCGAGATCTATATGCATGTAGACAAAAGCTTTTTAAAAGAAGTAGTTGAAAAATTTCATCCAAGGAGTTAGTTATTTAATAGGCAAACAGCTACTATAAACTATTAAATTCTACCAAATTAGCCTCATAATATTGATCTCCTAATTTTTGCAATAAATTATTTATAACATTTACATCTCCATCAATAGCGAGTGCAGAATACCCTATCTTATTTCTTTTCCCTAGTCGTAAATCAATAATATTGATATTTTTTGAAGCTAAAGCTGAAAGCAATATTAGCAATACTCCTGGCGAATTATTATGCTTTGTTAGAATAACTTTTTTACTTAATGCCAATTTTAACTCTACTCCATCCATTTCATAAAGATAAACGTCATCTCTATTATAATTAGGTAAATCTGCATTTTCATTAAAGGATAATTCTAAGAATACATCTTGATCAGAACCTTTAATAAATTCAATTGCATCATTGATTTTTCCATTATCTTCTGTAACCTGTAAAAAAGCAACTGCTGTACCATCATTATTCGATTTTAATCTTGCTGTATTTACATTAATTCCTTCAGAAGCCATTGTATTAAATATAGAAGAAATTACTCCTGGTTTATCAATATGCTTTGAAAATAATCCTTTAACCTTATTCGTTTCATGCTCAGGAGTTTCATTGCTTATGGTTATTGATTTCTCTCCATTTCGAATTCTTATCGCATTATAATCGCCCATTCCTGTAGCATTTTTATAAATATCTAAAAATTTAGAAAAACTTCCACCAAATGAAAACTCGGGAATAATCCTACGATTTTTATAATTAAATCGCTGATTTAACAATTCAATTCCTTTATTTAATATGGTATATTTTACTTTTAATTCGTGATTATCAAAAATGGTTCGCTTTTCAGGAATCAATTTCGAATAACTAACATAATGCAAATAACCAGAGTCATGAATATATTTTAAACTCTCCTTAAAATTAAGTCCGTAATTCTTTATATGATGCGTATCAGTTCCCAAAGCGACCGGTATTCTAAGCTCATGCGCCCGTCTTAAAACATTTTGTGTTGGGTAAACTCCGCAACCTTTAACCTTACCTGCCATATTAACATCTAAAGCTAAATTTCTATCGGCAATTGTTTCTAAAAGAGTTCGGAATTTATTTGCCAAAGGGTGTGAACTATTTTCAAAATTCTGTAGAGATTCTGGAACTTCAACATTTAGTTTTGGAAGATCTAAATGACCAATAATCTGAATCATATCTCCAAAACTCTCGATCATTTCTAACATTTCATCAAAATAACCACTCCAAAAATTCTCTAAACTTCCTCTTAATTTTAACAACTCATTTGCTTCTTTAACAGATCCATCATAAGGCAATCCCTCAGGAGCAAAATGTACAGAACCAATCACAAAATCGGCATCTTCTGCCTGAAAGATCTTCGACCTACTCCACTGCAAACCAATATCAGATCCCATCCATTCTAATTCTACTCCATACTTAATATTAATTTTCCCGGCATATTGCTTACGTAATTTGGCAATTCTTTTTGGGTAATCGATATACGAACGGTTTCCTCGAATAAATTTCACATTAGTTTCCTTCTCAGCTGAATATCTAAAATTTGTTAATCTAGGTGAATGAATAATAAAAGTAACACTAGGGTGTCTTGCGTCGATGGCTTTTTCAACAATATCCTCTAATTTATCAATTCCGTGTTTTACATGATCTTGTTCTGTACCAGCATGAATTCCATGTGTTTCCCAAATAAAATCGTTGTATTTTTCCATTTTAATATTATAAAATCAATATAAGTAGCAGCCTACAAACTTACGCATTGCATTCGAAAATTAATTATTATTATACAGTAATTTTAATGCATTCTAAATAAAAATTATAATTCTTTGCACAAAATTAATAAACATTCCAAATAGCTTGATTTTTTCTTAATATTATAAACTATTCATATTGAATTCTATTTAGCTCATTACTGCGTTTATTTAATATAAAATTTCAATCTTATTTGTACTTTAGCAACTTATCTAGAAATCCTTTATATGGACATACAATTCAATAAAAACGAAGATCACAATAAATTACTTTTATCCAAATTAAGAAGAGAATTTGCTAAGGTTTCTCTTGGCGGTGGTAAAGATCGTATAGAAAAACATCATGAAAAGGGAAAAATGACTGCTCGTGAGCGTATAGATTTTATATTAGATAAAAAATCAGATCAAATTGAAATTGCTACTTTTGCAGGTCGTGAAATGTATGAAGAGCATGGTGGTTGTCCGTCTGGCGGAGTTGTTGTAAAAATTGGATATATAAAAAACAAACTCTGTATCGTCGTTGCCAATGATGCTACTGTAAAAGCTGGTGCCTGGTTTCCGATAACTGGAAAGAAAAATTTAAGAGCACAAGAAATTGCCCTTGAAAACAACTTACCAATTATTTATCTAGTCGATAGTGCAGGTGTCTTTTTACCTATGCAAGATGAAATTTTTCCTGATAAAGAACATTTTGGTAGAATTTTTAGAAATAACGCCGTAATGAGTAGCAAAGGAATTACGCAAATTGCTGCAATTATGGGGAGCTGTGTTGCTGGTGGTGCTTATTTACCAATTATGAGTGACGAATCAATTATAGTGGATAAAACCGGAAGTATTTTCCTTGCGGGGAGCTATTTGGTTAAAGCGGCAATTGGTGAGATAATTGACAATGAAACTCTTGGAGGAGCGACAACTCAAACGGAAATCTCAGGAGTTTGCGATTATAAAGCTTTGGATGATAAAGATGCATTAAACCAGATAAAATTTATTATCGATAAAATTGGTGATTATGAAAAGGCTGGTTTTAATCGTGAAAAACCAAAGAAACCAAAAGAAGATACAGAAGATATTTTTGGGATTTTACCTGAGTCTCGTTCCGACCAATATGATATGAAGGAGATTATTAAACGTTTAGTAGATGAGTCTGATTTTCAAGAATATAAAGCTGGGTATGGGAAAACTCTAATTTGTGCTTATGCACGAATTGATGGTTGGGCTGTTGGAATCGTGGCGAACCAAAGAAAAATAGTGAAAAATTCCAAAAAAGAAATGCAATTTGGCGGTGTAATTTATTCAGATTCAGCTGATAAAGCAACAAGATTTATTGCCAATTGTAATCAAAAGAAAATTCCCCTGGTATTTTTACAAGATGTTACCGGATTTATGGTTGGAAGTAAATCAGAACATGGAGGCATTATAAAAGATGGTGCTAAAATGGTAAATGCAGTAAGTAATTCGGTAGTGCCAAAGTTTACAATAATTATAGGTAATTCCTATGGTGCTGGAAATTATGCCATGTGTGGAAAAGCCTATGATCCAAGATTAATTGTAGCATGGCCTTCGGCAGAGTTGGCTGTAATGGGCGGTAAACAAGCTGCAAAAGTTTTATTGCAAATTGAAACTGCTGCACTTAAAAAGAAAGGTGAAAGAATTACAAAAGCAAAAGAACAAGAAATTTTAGATAGTATTACCAATCGATATAATAAACAAATATCTCCTTATTATGCTGCTGCCAGAATTTGGACAGACGGAATCATCAATCCGCTAGATACCAGAAAATGGATAAGCATAGGAATTGAAGCTGCAAATCATGCTCCAATTGAAAAAGATTTTAACATGGGAGTGGTACAAGTTTAGTTTATCTTAATCTTTAACCTTTCTATTGAGATCAATTGAAAACCAATGAATGCTTCCGAATTTGCTGCATCTATAAAAAAAGCTACAAGTCCACTAAAAGGAAGTTTTCCTACAGTAAAAACATACCGATTAGCCGTAAAAAAACGCTATGAAGGAATGTCCATTCTCGATTTTTATACGGAAGTAATGCCAAGTATTTCTAGAAAAATATGGAGTGATAAAATCCTATCCGGAAATTTAAAAATTGAAGGATTAACTGTAAGTACAGATAGAATAGTGAGAGCAGGAGAAATAACAATACACACTTCTAAGCCTTTAACTGAACCCGATGTAAATACAAATATTGAGTTAATCGAGTGGAATGATGATTTTATTATATTGAACAAACCTGCTCCATTACCAATGCATCCAGGTGGTAGATTTGAGAAAAATACATTGATAGAATTTCTAAAAAATGCATTCCCAAAAGAAGACTTTAAATTAGTACATCGTATTGATGCAAATACAACGGGTATTATTGTTATTGCAAAGAATAAAAAAACTGCAAATGCTTTGATAACACAATTTCAAGATCAAAAAGTGCAAAAAGAATACCTCACTTTAGCTGAAGGTATTATACCTCAACAAACTTTTGTTTTAGAAGAAAGTATAAGTAAAGAAATAACAGCAAGTGGTGGCAGAAAGGTAAGTGATAAAGGCAAAATATCCAAAACAGAATTTAAGGTAATCAATACATCTAAAGATAAAACCCTTTTATCCGTAATTCCTCATAGTGGAAGAACCAACCAAATTCGTATTCATTTAGCAAATATCAATCATCCTATAGTTGGGGATAAAGGCTATAAAAACAAAACTTATTTTGAAAACAATCCTTTAACTTATACAGATGATTGTCTTTTTTTACATGCCTGGAAAATCACTTTTATACTTAAAAATAAACAATACACCTATAAAGCAGATATTCCTGATAAATTTATAAACTATCCAATAATAAAAACATATTAAATATTTTATGGATGAAATTTTAATAAATCCTTTGTAATATTTACTTTTGCTTTTATCAATTAAAAATACAAAAAATCACTTTTGATAATAAAATCTTAATATGGGAAGAGCATTCGAATTTAGAAAAGCAAGAAAAATGAAGCGTTGGGGAGCCATGTCAAAAACCTTTACCAAAATAGGTAAAGAGATTTCGATGGCAGTTAAAGAAGGAGGCCCTAGCCCTGATTCCAATGCAAGATTACGAGCAGTAATTCAAAATGCTAAGGCTGCTAATATGCCTAAAGATAATGTAGAACGTGCAATTAAAAAAGCATCTGAAAAAGATACTGCTGCCTATAAAGAAGTTTTATTTGAAGGTTATGCTCCACATGGTATTGCAATTGTAGTCGAAACAGCTACAGATAACAATAACCGTACTGTTGCCAATGTTAGAGCCGCTTTTAATAAATGTGATGGGACTTTTGGGACATCAGGTTCGGTAATCTTTATGTTTGATCATACTTGTAATTTTAGAGTTAAAACCGAAGATCTAAAAATAGATTTGGAAGAATTTGAATTAGAACTAATCGACTTTGAAGTAGAAGAGGTTTTTGAAGATGAAGACGGAATAATTATCTATGCTCCTTTTGAACAATTTGGTGCAATTCAAAGTTATTTAGAAGAAAATAATATCGAAATTCTCTCTTCTGGTTTTGAAAGAATTCCTACAAGTACCAAGAATTTAAATGAAGAAGAACAAGCAGATGTTGACAAATTATTAGAAAAATTAGAAGATGACGAAGATGTACTAAATGTATATCATTCAATGGTATAATTAATCCGATTAAAGTTTAAAAAATCTCATAACTAATTTTATAATTTAAACTTTATCTTTAAAATATGGACAAAACCTATACTCTTCAAGAAATACCATCTATTGCAAAAGAGATTCTTTCTTCTATAAAAGGTAAAGTATTGCTTTTCCACGGAGAAATGGGAGCTGGAAAAACTACATTAATTAAAGAGATTGTAAAACATTTGGAAGTTGATGATGTGGTTAGCTCTCCAACTTTTTCATTAGTAAACGAATATCATTCCCGAAAGGGAGAAATAATTTACCATTTTGATTTTTATAGAATTGATGATGAAGAGGAAGCTTTTGATATGGGAATTGAAGAATATCTTTACAGCGGAAACCTGTGTTTAATTGAATGGCCTGAAAAAGTAGAAAATTTATTACCTTTAGAGTCGGTTGTAATTAATTTAACTATTAACAATGACGATACTCGAACTATCCAAATACGATAAAAATGAACGAACCTATTTCCCCTTTTAGCAAAGAACAGCTTTTACCTAAACCCGAAATGTTGGAAATACAAAAGCAGAAAGGCGAGCTATTTATAGGCGTTCCTAAAGAAACTCACTTTGAAGAAAAACGTATTTGTCTAAGTCCGAATGCTGTTGCAGAATTAACTGCAAACGGACATAGAGTAGTAATAGAATCAGGTGCAGGAGAAGGGGTAAATTTTACAGATAATGAATATTCTGAAGCTGGAGCAAAAATTTCTTATAATACTAAAGATGTTTTTTCCTGTAATATCATCTTAAAAATTGAGCCACCATCACTTAATGAGATAAAATTGATCAACCCTAAAAGTATTTTATTTTCAGCAATGCAAATAAAAACACAGAAAAAAAAGTATTTTGAAGTTTTAGCTAAAAAAAGAATTACTGCCATTGCTTTCGATTATATTCAAGATAACCACGGAATTTATCCAATTGTTAAATCTCTAAGTGAAATTGCCGGAATTGCTTCTATTTTAATCGCATCAGAATTAATGAATAATTGCAGTAAAGGAAATGGTTTACTTCTAGGAAATATTAGCGGAGTTCCAGCGAGTAAAGTAGTAATTATTGGTGCAGGAACTGTTGGAGAATTTGCAGCAAGGTCTGCTATGGGATTGGGTGCAAACATCGAAGTTTTTGATAATTCACTTACCAAATTACGTAGTTTACAACATAAATTAGGCTATCCAATTTCGACCTCAACCATTCAACCTAAAACTTTAGCAGAATCTCTATCTAAATGTGATGTTGCCATTGGTGCAATTAGAGGAGAATCTCGAACACCAATTGTTGCTACAGAAGATATGGTAAAAAATATGAAAGATGGTGCTGTGATTGTCGATGTAAGCATTGATAAAGGTGGATGTTTTGAAACTTCCGAAGTCACCACACATAGTAGTCCAACTACGATGAAACATGGCGTGATTCATTATTGTGTACCAAATATTCCTTCGAGATATGCTAGAACTGCATCGGTCTCAATTTCAAACATCTTTACACCATATCTCTTAAATATTGGCGAAAAAGGAGGATTAGAAAATTCAGCTCGTTTTGACAAAAGCCTACAAAAAGGCATGTATTTTTACCACGGAATTTTAACCAACAAATCGGTTGCCGATTGGTTTAACTTACCATACACAGATATTAATTTATTAGTTTTTTAGACAATGGATACGAATAACATGAAACACCGTTTTGCCTTATACGGTTTTGGCTTTGCTATTGGTATTTTATTGGTGATATTTTTTCTTGGCGGAAAAAAAGCTGCTTGTAACTGGATGCCAAATGATAGAATGCTAAAAATTATTAGAAGTAAAGATCTTCAATACTCATCAAGTGCTTTTGATATTTATAATACTTCTAAGGTAGACAGTACAGATATTTCTCAAATATTGATAAATGGAGAAATTAATTTTTCAAAAAGTAATGTCAAAAATAATCCTTGTCGGAGATACTTAATCAATGGAGCAAATCAACAAAAAGATATCTCTTTGCAAATACAATTATGCGATTCAATTGCTACAGTACAAGAAATATTATTTAAAGAAATTAATTAAGATATGAAAAAAATACTTGTTTTAGGAGCTTCTTTAAAGCCTCATAGATATTCTAACATAGCAATTAGGAGCTTAGAAAGTTCTGACTATGATGTTGTGGCCATTGGGTTAAGAGAAGGAGAAATTGCTAACATCCCAGTACAAACCGGATTTCCAAAGCTAGAAGATATTCATACCGTTACTTTATATCTTAATGCCGAAAGACAAAAATTATATTATGATTATATTATTGCTCTAAAACCTAAAAGAGTAATTTTTAACCCTGGTGCAGAAAACTTTGAGTTTAAAGAAATTTTAGAGAAGAATGATGTTAATTTTGAATTTGATTGTACTTTAGTAATGCTTTCAGGTAAACGATTTTGATAAAAATTCCTGTTTATTCTATATTTCAATCACCTTCCCTGCAAAACTAAGTTCAGTATTTTTAAAAATTGGTTTTGCTTCATCCAAAAATAGATTTTCGTTTTTATATCTACTGGAATAATGACCGAGAAGTAATTTTTTAACTTCAGCTTGTTTTGCTATTTCTGCAGCTTGTTTAGCGGTACTATGCTTAGTAGTTTCGGCAAGCTCAACTCTATCTTCTAAAAAAGTTGATTCGTGATAAAGAAGATCAATATCTTTTATTCTTGGAATTATTTCAGGAAAATAAGCAGTATCACTACAATATGCATATTGAATTGGTAAGGGAGGGTCTTTAGTAAGTATTGTATTTTTAATAATTTTCCCTGTTGAACTAACAAAATCTTTTCCTTTTTTTAAATTGTGATAATCACATATTTCTATTTCGGGATATTTTTTTATATTTTCTATATTCAAATTGCGCTCTTTCAATTTCTCCTTAAACAAAAAACCATTTGCGTAATTTCTATGGTCTAACGGAATGGTATATACCTCAACTTTCTTATCCTCAAAAATAAGTTCACTTTTATCTGAAGTTATTTCATGAAATTCAAGAGGATACTTTATCCATGTATTAGTGAGTTTAAGCTGCAATATGATAATTTCTTTTAATCCTTTTGGAGCAAAAATATGTAGTTCGGTTTGCCTATTCAACAAACCAAAAGTAGAAATTAAACCAATCAAACCAAAAAAATGATCACCATGCAGATGCGAGATAAAAATATGTTTGATCTTTGAAAATTTAATTTTATATTTTCTTAATTGGGTTTGCGTTCCCTCCCCACAATCAATTAAAAAATGTCGACTATTTATCTCTAAAAATTGCGCAGATGGATGTGCAAAACTCCTGGGAGTTGCAGAATGGCAACCTAATATTGTGAGTTTTAAACTCATTTAATCACAATCCTTTTCGAAATGATTTTTGTTTTTGACTTTAAAGAATAAATGTAAATACCAGAAGCTAATTCATCTCGATAGAAAGCAATAGAATTTGCACCTTTTTTTGTTTTTAGTTTTTTAGAAAAAACTGTATTTCCTAATAAATCTTTTACAAAAAATTCTAATTCAATTTCAGTATCTGCAAAAAAACGAATACGCGTAGTTACGCTAAAAGGATTTGGCGATGCAACCACGTCATGCACCTCATTTGCAGCCTGTTCTAGAATTTGACGATCTCTTACATCATCGTCATTCTGACAAAATACTGAGGTTGAAAAGGTTAATAAAAAGATAAAAAATAAAAGTAGTTTTCTCGCCATATATTGTATTTAAATTCCTAAATCTCTTTCAATTTCTTCTAACTCAATTACATCTTCAGCTTCTTGTTGTGTTCGAACAGCAATTATATTATTCGGAAAATCATCAATTTGTTCTACCTTACTTAAAAAAACAAACGATTTTCCATTTTTTTTATGCTTATCACATATTTGCGAAAATAATAATATTTCTTTTAAACCAATATTTGGATTATCAGAAAAATCTAAAATTAGATTCTCATCTTTAAAATTAGTGTAATTATCAATAAATTCTTTAAAAAATAAAAAACTTATCCCCTCTTTATTAACATTTTTAGTGTCAGGTTTAAGTATAGTGTATGGCTTGTATTTGCTAACTTTCATGTAAAATATATTACTACCTTTTAATTTGCTGGGCTAAAAGATAGATGACTGCCATTCTAACAGCAACACCATTTTCAACCTGATTTAATATGATTGCCTGCTTAGAATCGGCTACATCACTAGTTAATTCAACACCTCGATTAATAGGTCCTGGGTGCATAATTACAATATCTTTATCAATAGAGTTTAAAATTTCTTTATTAATTCCATAAAGTTGTGTGTACTCTCTTACTGATGGAAAATATTTAATATCCATCCTTTCGTGTTGAACGCGTAAAACATTGGCAACATCACACCATTCTAATGCTTTAATAAGATTTTTTTCATAGCCAACACCAAGTTCAGTAATATACTTAGGAATTAATGTAGTTGGTCCACATAATTTTACCTCAGCTCCTTGCAATTGTAATGCATAAATATTTGAAAGTGCTACTCGCGAATGTAAAATATCTCCAATAATTACAACTTTTTTACCTTTTACTGAACCTAATTTTTCGCGTATTGAATACGAATCTAATAAGGCTTGTGTGGGATGTTCATGAGCACCATCACCTGCATTAATAATTTTTGCATCAACATGTTTTGATAAAAAATAAGCAGCTCCTTCATTTGGATGACGCATTACCACAATATCTACTTTCATAGATAATATATTGTTGGTAGTATCTATTAAAGTCTCTCCTTTTTTTACCGATGATTGCGCAGCAGAAAAGTTAATAATATCTGCAGATAATCTTTTTTCGGCAAGCTCAAATGATAACTTTGTTCGGGTACTATTCTCAAAAAATAAATTTGCAATTGTAATATCTCGTAATGAAGGAACTTTTTTAATTGGTCTATTAATAACTTCTTTAAAATGGTCGGCAGTTTTAAAAATAAGATCAATATCTTGTTTTTGTAAATGCTTTATGCCTATCAAGTTATTAACGCTAAGCTCGCTCATTGTAATGTTTTACTTTGTATTTATAAATGATATTTCTTAAAAAATATTTCAACTCTAAATATTATGGATTATTTATTAAATAAATACAATCCTCATCATTATTTTCTTTCCAATTCACCTTTACTTGCTCGTGGTTAATTGCATCTACTTTTCTACCTTTATAATCGGGTTGAATTGGTAAATGGCGACTAAATCGCCTATCGATCAATACCAGTAATTCAATTTTATTTGGTCGTCCAAATGCCTGAATTGCTGTTAATGCAGCTCTCGTACTCCTACCGGAATACAATACATCATCAATAAAAACTATATTTTTATTATCAACTACAAAGTCTATTTCAGTTTTATTGGCTTCTAAAGGTTCGTCTCTTCTTCTAAAGTCATCTCTATAAAAAGTAATATCTAATTTACCGTGTTTGATATCTTTAATATTATATTCTTTTTCAAGAATTTCAACCAATCGGTTACAAAGAAAAATTCCACGAGGTTGTAATCCAATTAAAATGGTATTTGTAAAATCTTTGTGACTTTCTATGAGTTGACATGACAATCGATGAAGAATTATCTCGATTTCTTTTTGGTTAAGTAAAACTTTTTTAGCCATAAGAGAAAATAGCGTATTTAATAAAGCAAAGTTACACTTTTTTTTTGCAGAGATAAATAATTTTTGATGTTAATTAAATTGTTAAGAAAAAAACTTCCCCTATCAATATTCCAATTGATGTTACATTAATTTAGCTAAAGCTGAAATAATATTTCTATGCATCTATTTTCACATGATAATGATAATATTCCGTTGTCAAAATTTGAGTTAATGCTTAAAACAAATAGCATTTACTTTTTTGACGCTGAGGAATTTGAAGAAATTATCCTCTATTATATTGATAGTGGCAAACTCTCTTTGGCTAAAAAAGCAATTTTTTTAGGTTTAAACCAACACCCATCTTCTGTTGCTTTACAACTGATGAAAGTTGAGATTTATATTGTAGAAGAAAATTACGAGGAAGCTGAAATTATTTTAAATAAGCTACGTAAAATTGAGCCTTCAAACGATGAGATCTATATTCAAAAAGCATCCATCTATTCCAAAAAAGGACAACATAAAAAAGCAATTGAGGTTTTACATTTAGCAATTGAATTTTCAAAAGATGAAGTCGAAATATATTCAATGATTGGTATGGAATACCTTTTTATTGATGATTTTGATACAGCAAAATTAAATTTTACCAAATGTCTGGAAGTTGATTTTGATGATTATTCTGCATTGTACAATATTATATATTGTTTTGATATGTTGAAACAACACGAGGAAGCAATAAATTATTTAGATAATCATATTGATAAAGATCCTTATAGTGAAGTTGCCTGGCATCAACTTGGTCGCCAGTATTTTATTGTAGAAAATTATAAGAAAGCACTTATTGCATTTGACTATGCAATTTTAATTGATGAGCAATTTATTGGTGCACATTTAGAAAAGGCCAAAACACTCGAGAAACTAGAACGATATAAGGAAGCTATTGATTTTTTTAATATGACAATGGAATTGGACACTCCTACTTCGTTTGCTTATTTGCAGATTGGAAGGTGTTATGAAAAATTAAACAAACCTGAACTAGCTTTAGATTATTACGACAAAACGGTTAACGAAGACCCTCTCCTTGACAAAGGCTGGTTAGCTTTAACCGATATTTACATCAAACAATCTGATTATCAAAAAGCATTATTTTATATCAAGAAAGCATTGAGTATTGATGAAGAAAATAATGATTACTGGATTAAACTTGCCGAAATAAATTTAAAATTAAATCTATTTGAAGAAGCTGCAATAGCATATCAAAAGACAATCGAATTACATGATGACAGAATTGAAATACATATTGCTTTTGTAGATGTATTATATTTTTTAGGAGACTATAAAGATGCTTTAAACTTTTTATATGTAACTTATAAAAATGAACCTAATAATCCTGAAATTCTATATCGTCTTTTTGCTTTAAATTATTTAGTTAACGAAAAAAATGAAGCCATCTTAAACCTTGAAAAAGCTTTAAAAGCAGATTTTAGCCTTCACCTTTTAGTAAAAGATATTTATAAAACTATTTTTGAAATGGAGGAAATAAAGAATTTTATTAAAAAATTTAACGAAAACAACTAGCTTTTTATTAAATATCACTATCTAAAAAGTAGTCAATAATTCTCTTAGCTTAAAAATTAGAATTCTTAAATTCTAAATCCATAAATCTTTTTTACTTTTGCATAAATGGAAAGGACACTTAAAGACTATTTAATAATTTCACTTAAAGGAGTTGCTATGGGAGCCGCTGATGTGGTTCCGGGAGTATCTGGTGGAACAATTGCATTTATTTCTGGAATTTACGAAGAGTTAATCAATTCGATAAATCAGATAAATCTTAAAACAATCAAAATTCTAAAAGATGAAGGTTTTGCAGCAATGTGGAAATCTATTAATGGTAGTTTCTTACTTTCATTATTTTTAGGAATAGCCATTAGTGTAATCTCTTTGGCAAAAATAATCAGGTATTTGTTAGAAACTCAACCAATTTTAGTTTGGTCATTTTTCTTCGGATTAGTTTTAGCAAGTGTAATTTATGTTGGAAAACAAATTACCCAATGGCGAATAATTACATTTGTGTTAATGATTCTAGGTGCAGTCACTGCATTTTTCATCACACAAATTCCGCCTCAACACCTACAAATAAGTAATAGTTTTTTATTTTTAGCAGGAGCATTAGCAATTTGCGCAATGATTTTACCTGGTATTTCAGGGAGTTTTATCTTGCTTTTATTAGGAGTGTACAAACCTGTTTTAGACGCAATTCACGACAAAGATTTTAAAACTCTTGGAATACTAGCTTTAGGAGCCATCGTTGGCTTATTAACTTTTTCTAGGTTATTAAAATGGCTTTTCGATCATTATCAAAATCTAACCTTGGCAACTTTAACTGGTTTTATCATTGGTTCGCTTAACAAAATCTGGCCTTGGAAAAAAGTATTGCAATCTGAAATGATTGAAGGAAAATTAAAAATATTACAAGAAAAAAGTGTTTTACCCTTTGCTTTCGAAGGAGATAATCAAGTTTTATATGCCTTATTTTTTGCTGCAATCGGATTTGCTTTTATAATACTTTTAGAAAAATTAGCCCTTAAAAAAAAAATAAATTGTTACAGTTGATAGTATCTGTTAAATAGTTTTTAAGTTAGCAAGTCAAACTAGACAACAACTAAGCGCAACCTAATACCATGGAAAATACCAGAACTTTAAGCGACAAAGTCCTCCTTTTTATTAAAGGATTAGGGATGGGTGCGGCAAATAAAGTTCCGGGTGTTTCAGGTGGAATGGTTGCTTTTGTATCAGGGTTTTATGAAGAACTTATCTATTCTCTTCAAAAAATCAACCGAAAAGCATTTAAACTCTTGTTTAATAGAGGTTTTAAAAGTTTTTATCGGTATATAAATGGTAAATTTTTGTTGTTAATCTTTGCTGGTAGCACTTTTAGTTATTTTAGCGTTTCAAGGATCTTAGATTATTTCATTACCAATTATGAACTTTATGTATGGAGTGCTTTTTTTGGGATGATTATTGGTTCTATCTATTATATTTTAAAAGATTTTAGCGATTGGAGAATTCAAAATATTATTGCCATATTTATTGGAGTTTCTATAGGAGTTGCCATTAGTTTTATGACTCCCGCAAAAGAAAATGATAATTTATGGTTTGTTTTTTTATGCGGAATAATCGGTGTTTCAGGAATGACATTACCCGGACTTTCGGGATCATTTATTTTAATTTTATTAGGAAATTATGTTCTTTTATTGGTTGATTCTGTAAATGAATTATCCAAAATAATTACTGATATTTTTAGATGGAACTTTGATTTTATTAATGACCCTGAACGAATGCGGTACATGAAGATTATAGGTAGTTTTACCTTAGGTTCAATTACCGGATTAGTAGTTTTATCACATATTTTAGGCTTCTTACTTAAAAGATGGCATCAAATTGTAACCGCCATCATTATTGGGTTTATTTCGGGATCCTTAGGTATCGTTTGGCCATGGAAAAAAGAAATATATAAAACCAATGAATTAGGAGAAGTTTTACTAGACAGTCAAGGAAATGAAGTACTACAAAATTACCAACGATATATTCCTGACATAAACAATTCGGAAACCTGGGTAGCAATAGGTTTTATTCTTTTTGGAATTCTTTCCTTATTATTATTAGAATGGCTCGGAAATCAAAGAAAATTCAAAAAACGAAAGAGAAGGTGAGTAAATTAAAAACTTCAAAATATGGCTTACTGGGAAGAAATATCTCCTACTCATTTTCGGAAGGATATTTTTCAAAGAAATTTAAAGACTTAAATTTAGATGAATATTCTTACCAAAATTTTGACATCAATTCAATTGAAGATTTTAAAAGTATTATCAACAAAAACTCAGAGACTTTAAAAGGTCTAAATGTCACTATTCCATATAAAGAAGATATTATTTCCTATTTAGATGAATTAGACGATGATACAACTAAAATTGGAGCAGTTAATACTATAAAAATACTAGATAATAAAAGACTAAAAGGTTATAACACCGATGTTTATGGTTTTGAGGAGTCATTAAAGCCATTCTTAAAAAAACATCATAAAAAAGCATTAATTCTGGGTACCGGAGGAGCATCAAAAGCTATTGCCTTTGTGTTTGATAAATTAAAAATTAAATATATGTTTGTTTCGAGAGATACAAAAAATAAAATTACAATTAATTATAGTGACCTTTCCAAAAACTTTATAGAAACGCATCAAATAATAGTTAACTGCACTCCTCTAGGAACATTCCCAAATATTGAAAATCACGCTGAAATTCCATATCAATACCTCAATAAAAACCATTTATTATTTGATTTAATATACAATCCGCAAGAAACTACATTCTTAAAAAAAGGAAAAGAAAAAGGAGCAACTGTAAAAAATGGTTTACAAATGCTAGAATTACAGGCTGAAAAAGCCTGGGAAATATGGAACTCCTGATTTTATTCTAAACTAAAGCTTTTTAACGCAACTTTTTTAAATAATAATCATCTATTTTTATGCAAAGTTTTGTAAAATAACAAGCTATTTGTATATTTCGAGACTTTTAAAACGAATACTAGAACTTAAACATTTAAAAATGTCAGACGGAAATATTGATAATTTACCAAAAGATCACGAAGAAGAGAAAAACGCTAATCAAGTAGCTGAAAATGTAGAAAAAAATGAATCTTTGGAAGACGAAAAAGTAGAAACTGTAAAAGAAAAAGCTGAAGAAGCTATTTCTTTAAAGGAAGAAAAGCCTCAGGAAACTGAAGAAACAAAAGAGGTAGCCGAAAAAGAGGCTAAACCTGAAGAAGTTGTTTCTTTAGATGAAGAAAAACCAACAGAAGAAAAATCTGAAGAAAAAGAGACAGTCAACGAAACGGATTCAGAAAAATCTATAGCCAAAAAGGAAGAGCCTAAATTAGAGGTTCCTTTTATAGATTTTTCAAAATTAGATATGGATGAAATTGTATCTAAATTTGAACATTTAATATATAAATTTCCTGTACAAGATTATAAAAATCAATTTCAAGATATTAAAAAGAGCTTTCAAAATCAATATAAACCTATAGTAATCGAAGCAAAACGCAAATTTATTGAAGAAGAAGGTGGCAATGAAATTGACTTTAACTTTACTTCGTCTGTAAAAAATTCTTATGATAAATTAGTAAGAGATTTTAAAAAGAAACGCTTACAGTACTACAAACAAATTGAGAAAGAGCAAAACGATAATCTCGAAAAGAGATTAGAATTAATTGATAGATTAAAAAATCTAATTGATAATGGTGATCCATCAACCATGTACAATGAGTTTAGAACTTTGCAAAATGAGTGGCGTGAGACTGGTCAGATTCCTCGTTCTCAATACAACCATGTTTGGCGTACATATCATTTTAATGTAGAACGTTTCTACGATTTATTACACCTAAATAAAGAACTTAGAGACCTTGATTTTAAACATAATTTTGATGTGAAATCCAAATTAGTTGAAAAAGCAGAAGAGTTAGCTGCAAGTGATGATATGGATACAGCTTTTAGAGAGTTGCAAATATTACATAGAATGTGGAAAGAAGAAGTAGGACCTGTTGCGAAAGAAGTAAGAGAAGATGTTTGGAACCGCTTTAGTGAGGCCACCAAAACTATTCACCACAAACGTCATGAACTTCAAAAAGAATTTGAAGCAAAATTTGAAGAAAATTACGAAAAAAAGAAAGCTATTATCGAAAAAATCAAAGCTTTTGATTTAGAAAGTGTTACTTCACATGGTGCCTGGCAGGAAGCAATTAAAAAAATTGAAGTATTAAGAGAAGAGTTTTTTAATGCTGGTAAAGTATCCAGAACAAATAATCAAAATATTTGGAAATCATTTAAAGATACTACAAGAGATTTCAATAAATCAAAAAATGCATTTTACAAGAATATCAAGAAAGATCAAAATGAAAATCTAACAAAGAAAATGCAGTTGGTTGATCAGGCTGAATCTTTAAAAGATAGTGAAGATTGGGATACTGTAACAGATGTTTTTAAGAAAATCCAATCCGATTGGAAAAAAATTGGCCATGTACCTAAAAAAGATTCCGATAAAATTTGGAAACGTTTTAAAGATGCTTGTAATCATTTCTTTGATAGAATACATGAAAAACAGGATGGGAATGATAAAGAACAAATTGGCGTTTTTAATACAAAAAAGGATCTTTTGTCTCAGTTTAAAGATTTTATAGATAATGATAAGCATTTCAATCTCGATGCTGTTAATACTTATATTAAAGATTGGAGAAGTTTAGGTTCATTACCTGTTAAAATGCGTCATATAGAATCAAAATTCAATAAAGCTTTAGATACTGCTTATATAAAACTCAATATTGATAAAGATGAGGCAGCCTACTTAAAGTTTAAAAATATTGTAGATTCTTATGTTGAACAAAAAGATGACTATAAATTAAATAGCGAGCAACAATTTGTTCGTAAAAAAATTGATGATTTAACACGTGAAGTAAAGCAGTTAGAGAATAATATGAGTTTTTTCTCAAATGCTTCTGATGACAATCCATTAGTTCAGAATGTATTAAAAAATATTGAAGATCAAAATAAAGAATTGGATGTATGGAAAAGGAAATTGGATTATCTAAGGTTATTAGACTATTAAAAAAATTAAAACTGCCTTTTCTGGCAGTTTTTTTTTGCCAAAATTATTTTTCTAAAATTTATAGACAGCAAAGAATAATTATATTAACTCCATAAAAACTACATTATTTTTTCATCCTCCTTTCATATTAGCAATGAAAAAATATGTGTAATTTTGTGCCTCAAAAATAAAGATTATGTCAGACGATAAAAAGGTAATATTTTCAATGAACAGGGTAAGTAAAACTTACCAGGGAGCAAACAAACCAGTTTTAAAAGATATTTATTTAAGTTTTTTTTACGGAGCAAAAATTGGAATTTTAGGACTTAATGGCTCTGGAAAATCTACCCTTTTAAAGATAATTGCCGGAATTGAAAAGAATTATCAAGGAGATGTTGTTTTTTCACAAGGTTATTCTGTTGGATATTTAGAGCAAGAACCAAAACTTGATGATGATAAAACCGTAATTGATATTGTAAAGGAAGGTGTTGCAGATACTGTTGCCATACTAGATGAATACAACAAAATAAACGATATGTTTGGTTTGGAGGAAGTCTATTCTGATGCTGATAAAATGGATAAATTAATGGCGCAACAGGCTGTTTTACAAGATAAAATTGAGGCTTTGGGTGCTTGGGAATTAGATACCAAACTAGAAATTGCCATGGATGCATTACGTACTCCTGAAGGAGATACGCCAATTAGAAACCTATCGGGTGGTGAACGCCGACGTGTTGCTCTTTGCCGTTTATTATTACAACAACCAGATGTTTTATTGCTAGATGAACCTACAAACCATTTGGATGCAGAATCTGTACTATGGTTAGAACATCATCTAGCTCAATATAAAGGAACTGTTATTGCGGTAACGCACGATAGATATTTCTTAGATAATGTTGCTGGATGGATCTTGGAATTAGACAGAGGAGAAGGAATTCCTTGGAAAGGAAATTATTCATCATGGTTAGAGCAAAAATCAAATCGTTTAAAACAAGAAGAAAAACAAGCTTCTAAACGACAAAAAACATTAGAACACGAACTGGAATGGGTTAGAATGTCACCAAAAGGAAGACATGCCAAATCTAAAGCTCGTTTGTCTAATTATGATAAACTTCTACATGAAGATCAAAAACAAAAAGACGAAAAATTAGAGATTTATATTCCAAACGGACCTCGTTTAGGGAATAATGTAATTGATGCTGAGGGAGTTTCAAAGGCTTTTGGCGATAAATTATTATATGAAGATCTTAACTTCAAACTACCTCCAAACGGTATTGTTGGTATTATTGGTCCGAATGGAGCTGGTAAAACCACGATTTTCAAAATGATTATGGGTGAAGAAACTTCTGATAAAGGTAAATTTACCGTTGGTGAAACTGCAAAGGTTGCTTATGTAGATCAAGCACATTCTAATATTGACCCTGAAAAATCAATTTGGGAAAACTTCTCAGGCGGACAAGAATTAGTTATGATGGGCGGAAAACAAGTAAATTCAAGAGCTTATTTGAGTCGATTTAATTTTGCAGGCTCCGAGCAGAACAAAACTGTAAGCAAACTCTCTGGAGGGGAAAGAAACCGATTGCATTTGGCAATGACCTTAAAAGAAGAAGGAAATGTTTTATTGCTTGATGAGCCAACCAATGATTTGGATATTAATACTTTAAGAGCACTTGAAGAAGGCTTAGAAAATTTTGCAGGTTGTGCAGTTGTAATCTCACACGATAGATGGTTTTTGGATAGAATTTGTACACATATTTTGGCATTTGAAGGAAATTCTCAAGTGTATTATTTTGAAGGTTCTTTTTCTGAATACGAAGAAAATAAAAAGAAACGCCTTGGTGCAGATGTAACTCCTAAGCGAATTAAATATAAAAAATTAATCAGATAGTTTTTTATGAATCCTAAAATTAAAAATATAAAAATCGAAGTTTTATCTGATAATTGGTACACTTTAAATAAAATCACCTTTGATTATCAATTAAAAAATGGTGAATGGGTAAATCAGTCTCGTGAATCTTATGATAGAGGAAATGGAGCTACTATTTTGTTGTACAATACCAATAAAAATACTGTTATTCTAATTAAACAGTTTCGTATGCCTTCTTATGTAAATGGTAATGAGTCAGGAATTATAATTGAAACCTGTGCAGGACTATTAGATGGTGATGATCCTGAAACTTGTGTTATTAAAGAAACTGAAGAAGAGACTGGATATAAAATTAATAAAGCACAAAAAGTATTTGAAGCTTATATGTCACCAGGTGCTGTGACAGAGATAATTCATTTTTTTGTAGCAGAATATGATGAGTTTATGAAAGTGAGTGATGGAGGCGGACTAATAACTGAACATGAAGATATTGAGGTTCTAGAAATTAATTTTCAGAAAGCTTTAAGGATGATTAAATCAAGAGAAATCATAGATGCTAAAACTATTATGCTTTTACAGTATGCTCAAATTAATAAATTGTTGGAATAGATAAATTGTTAACTTCTATTAATTAAGATCACAAATAAAATAAAACCAATTGTGATTCGAGAAGATTTTCTACACTATTTATGGAAATATAAATATTTTGCGGTTAATAAATTGCGAACTACGGCAAAAGAAACGATACAAATAATTAATGCAGGTGAGCATAATTTAAACTCTGGGCCAGATTTTTTTAACTCTAAAATTATTATTGATAAACAAACTTGGGCAGGAAATGTAGAGATTCATGTAAAATCATCTGATTGGTATTTACATCATCAT
>DAOUQH010000119.1 GCA_030625645.1 Flavobacteriia bacterium
GATAAAATGGTAAATGATTATTTGGAACATCATCGGAAGTCCACAAATGACAATGACAATTTTATCATCGAGTAATCACGTACTGCTGACTTTAGTCAGATTTAAAAACCTATGGACTTTAAGTCCATAGTGGTTTAGTTTTTATTAAATAACAAGGGAATTATAATGATGCTGTATTCAAAAATACATAAAAAAGCCTGCTAGATTTATAAGATCCAACAGGCTTATCAACTAACCAAACCTATTTTCTAATTATTTATTTCTATTTTGTTTTTGCATTCCATTGCCTTTTGACATTTTTCCTTTCTTATTCATCATTTCTCTATTGTGCATTGTACCTCTATTATGCATTGTGCCTTTTTTACGCTGCATATTCTTCCATTCTTCAAACTGTTTTTCGTTTAAGATTTTTTTCATTTCAGCTTGAACCTTCAATTGCATATCCAAACGTTCATTCATCATTTTAAATCTCTCCTCAGAAGTTGTATTTTTAAAATCACCTTTCATCGAGGTCATTTTATCCATATTTTTTTTATGGTCTACAGATCTTTTTTTGTTAAGTTTTAAAATTTGTTTTTGTTGAGAATCTGTAAGATCTAAACTAAGTGCCAGTTTTTTGGTTTGAAGTGTAGCCATTTGATCTGGAGTAAAATCTTTCATGCCTCTCATCATGTTACCTTGCTGGTTCTGTGCAAATGTACCTAATGTCATTGCTGCTAATAATAAGCTAAATAAATATTTCATAATTTTCAATTTTAATGTTTGGTACTTTGACTATAAAATTTGAATAAGGTTTAAATTTAATTTTATTAAAATTACGTTAATATTTTTTTGATAAATTATTTTCAGTATCTTTGACCAACCGTTCAGTCAAAAATAGATTTAAATTACAAAAATGTCACCACGAACAGATAAGCAGAATAAAGAGATAAGGCAAAAAACAGAATTAATTATTATTGAATCTGCTTTAGTTTTATTTGCAGAAGATGGTTATTTGGGTACATCTATGCAATCTATAGCTAAAAAGGCAGGTGTTTCAAAAGGTAATCTATATAATTACTTTGATAGTAAACAAGATTTACTAGAAGGAGTTTTAATTCATGGTTTAAATCAATTTGCAGATTTTTTTGATGAAGATTCATTTGATATATTATCAGAAAAGGAATTTGAAATTGCCATTAGAGGTAATTTTGAAATGATAAGAGCAAATAAAACATTTTGGAAATTGTATTATAACTTATTTGCCCAGCCAAAAGTTCAGGGGCTTTTCACTAAAATATTTGCACCATTTTTAGAGCAATATATTGCGATTTTTGAGGCTTATTACAATAATAAAGAAGATAAAAACCCCAAAGCAACAGCATTATTACTTGGAAGTGCCTTAGATGGGGTTTCGCTTGGATATTTATTGATGGGGAAATCTTATCCTTTAAATGAAGTAGTTGATCAATTAATTGAAAAATTTAAATAGAATGAAATTTGTACAGATACTTATAATATTTTTTCTCTTAGGAGTTTTGTCGAATAACAGTTTCGCACAAGAAAAAATAACTGCATTAGAAATAATAAAAAAAGCTGATGAAAAAATGCGAGGTAAAACCAATATTTCTATAATGCGAATGGAAATTATTCGTCCAACATGGAAAAGATCGGTTAGTATGAAAAGTTGGGGGAGAGGTTTGGATTTTTCGATGACTTATATTACAGCTCCGGCAAAAGATAAAGGACAGGTTTTTATGAAAAGAAAAACCGAAATGTGGAACTGGATGCCTTCTATTGGTAGGATGATTAAAATCCCAGCTTCAATGATGTCCCAGGGTTGGATGGGTTCTGATTATACAAACGATGATATTTTAAAAGAAAGTTCTATTGTAGTAGATTACAACCATAGAATTGTTGGAGAAGATAAAATTGAAGGTTTTGATACCTATAAAATTGAAATGTTACCAAAAGAAGATGCTGCCGTAATCTGGGGTAAAATTTATAAATGGATTACTAAAGATGGTGAATTTATTCAGATAAAATCAGAGTATTATGATGAAGATGATGAGTTGGTAAAAAGCGATTTTGCCTATGATTTTAAGAAAATGGATGGAAGATTAATTCCGGCAAGAATAGAAATTATTCCAGCAAACGAAGAGGGCAAGAAAACAGTATTATATATAGAAGATATTAAATTTGATGTGGATTTACCCGAATCGTTCTTTTCACAGCAAAAAATGAAAAAAATAAGATAGATTTTATCATAACTTGTTGAGTCAGAAGACCTACGAGAACATGAATTATAAGTGGAAGAAATTTTATGAAAACCATAGTAAAAATAGCCTGGCGGAATATTTGGCGAAATAAAAGGCGAACGTTAATTACCATAGCATCGATCATGTTTGCCTTGTTCTTTGCTATTATAATGCGAGGTTTTCAATTAGGATCTTATGATAAGATGAAGGAAAATGCCATTGAATCTTATTCGGGTTATATTCAAATTCATAAAAAAGGTTATTGGGATGATAAGAATATTGATAACATTTTTGAATTCGATCAACAAAAAATTAAAGACCTTGAATCTGACCCAAGGATAAATAATATTATCCCAAGATTAGAATCCTTTGCATTGGCATCTTCAGGTGAGGCGACTAAAGGTGTTGCCGTAATGGGAATTTCTCCTGAAAAGGAAAATACAATGACTAAAATTAAGACTTATTTACAGCAGGGTGAATTTGTGAATTCTGAAGATAAAAGTATTTTAGTTGCCGAAGAATTAGCAAATTTTTTAAAGATTAAGGTTAAAGATACTTTGGTTTTATTCTCTTCTGGACATCATGGAGCAACTGCAGCCGGATTATTTACTGTAAAAGGTATTTTAAAACTTCCTACTCCAGAAATGAATCGTAGTACGGTTTACTTACCTATTACCGAAGCACAGAGTTTTTTTAGTACCGGAAATCAATTTACAGCGTTGGTGTTTGATATTGAAAATTTAGAGGAAGTTGTAGATGTTGAAAAAGAAATATCACAAAATATCAATCTTGATGAATACGAGGTAATGGGATGGAAAGTGATGAATAAAGAATTATTACAAATGATTGAATCGGATAATGCTGGGGGATTAATTATGATAGCAATATTATATATGGTAATTGCTTTCGGAATTTTTGGTACCGTATTGATGATGACCAATGAAAGAATTAAGGAATTTTCAATGATGATTTCTATTGGAATGAAAAAATGGAAATTAATATTGGTAGTAATAATTGAGCTAGTATTTTTAAATATTCTGGGTGTAATAGCCGGAATTATTATCAGTTTACCGGTAATGATTTACTTTTATTATCATCCAATTAGGTTTACCGGCGAAGCAGTTGAAGCGATGAAAGATTTTAATTTTGAACCGATAATGCCAATGAGTATGGATTCGCATATATTTGTTATTCAGGCAATTGTGATATTTGCTATCAGTCTGGTTTCTATGTATTATCCCATATTGAAAATATTAAAATTAAATATTGTAAAAGGATTAAGATCATAACTTATGATGTTATTAAAAATAGCTTGGCGGAATATTTGGAGGAGCAAAACACGGAGTGCAGTTGTGATTTTTGCAATTGCTTCTGGTTTAGTTGGTGGTTTGTTTGCTTCGGCGTGGATGAACGGAATGGCACAACAAAGAGTAGTTAACACCTTTTCTATTGAAACTGCTCATATTCAGTTGCATAATCCAAAATTTGCAGAAAATTTTGATGTTAAAAAAACAATTCTCTCTACAGAAGAGAAGCTCAAAGAGATATCAAAAATTGAAGGGGTAAAAGCTGTTACGAGTCGATTAATAATTTCTGCAATGGCTGCAACTGCAAATAAAAACATGGGAGTTACGGTTGTAGGTATTCATCCAAAAACCGAAAAAGAAGTCTTCGGACTTTATAAGAAAATTGATACTGCTAATGGTAATTTCTTTATATCAAAAAAGAAAAATGCCATTGTTATTTCTAAAGCCTTGGCAAAAGAGCTTAAAGTAAGATTAAAATCTAAAATTATTTTAACTTTTCAGGATTATAATGGTGAGATAACAGGTGCAGCATTTAAAGTAATAGGCATTTTTAAAACCGATAATAGTCCCTGGGACAAATCACATGTATTTGTTAAAGATATCGATTTAAGAAAAGTATTAGAAATTACGAAAGGGCAATCACACGAAATAGATATTTTGTTAAATGACTATACACAAGCAAGTTTAATTTCTTCGGATATTAAAAATATATATCCTGAACTTTTAAGTGAAGACTGGTCGGAAATTCAACCTTATTTGAGTTTTATTACTGAATATATGGATATTATGATGGGAGTTTTTATGCTTATTATTTTAGGAGCGCTTGGTTTTGGAATTGTTAATACCATGCTTATGGTAATTTTGGAACGAACTAAAGAACTAGGTATGTTAATGGCAATAGGCATGAATAAAAAACGAATATTTTTAATGATCATGCTCGAAACCATTTTGTTGGCTTTGGTAGGTGCTTTTGTTGGAGAAATAATAAGTATGTTTTTGATTAAATATTTTGGTAGGGTTGGTATTAATATCTCTTCTTTGGCAGAAGGGATGGAATCGGTTGGTTATAGTGCAATTTCTTATCCTGTTTTAGAACCGTATAGATATATACAAATTACTATTTTGGTTATCCTTACGGGAATTATTGCATCAATATATCCTGCTATTAAAGCGTTAAAACTAAATCCTTCAGAATCAATAAGAACGCTATAAATATAAAAAATATAGAAAAATGAGTGTTATTCAAGTTAAAAATCTTACCAAAATCTATTCCGAAACGGAAGTACCTGTTCATGCTGTAAACGGTATTGATATCTCTTTTGATAAGGGAGAGTTTGCCGCAATTGTTGGTCCTTCAGGCTCTGGAAAAACTACTTTGCTTAATATGATTGGAGGTTTAGAACATCCTACATCTGGTTCTGTTTTGGTAAACGGAAAAGATATTTCAGAATTATCTTCGAGTAAATTGATTGATTTTAGATTGTATAATATTGGTTTTGTATTTCAGGCATATAATTTAATTCCGGTTTTAACCGCCAAAGAAAATGTAGAGTTTATTATGCAGCTTCAAAATTGGGATAAAACTAAAATGGATAAACGAACAATTGGAATTTTAGAATCTGTAGGTTTGGGTGATAGAATTAACAGTAAACCAAATCAACTTTCGGGCGGACAACAGCAACGAGTTGCAGTAGCAAGGGCTTTGGCATCAAAACCGCAATTTATTTTAGCCGATGAACCTACGGCAAATCTCGATTCAAAATCAACTAATCAATTGCTTGAGATTATGGAAAAATTAAATAAGGAAGAAAATATTACTTTTATTTTTTCTACACATGATCAAAGGGTTGTTGATAAGGCTAGAAGAGTTATTACAATTGATGATGGAAAAGTGGTTTCGGATATAGTTAAAAAAGTTTAATCCTAGAATTTTATGAGCTCAAATCAAAATAATGCTAAATAGAATTAACATAACTATTATTCTTATTCTTTTTTCAACAATTATCCATGCTCAGGATAATTGGATGCTAAAGGGTTATGTAAAAGGGATGACTGCCATGCAGACAATTGATGATGGTGGAATGTCAATTGAAAATACACTTCACAATCGTTTTGATTTTAATTGGTATATTAACGATAATTTTACATTTACAGCAGGATTGCGAAATAGAATTATTGCCGGTAATAATGTTATGCTTATTCCTAATTATAGTGAATATGTTGGTAGGGACGTGGGTTATTTTGATTTGTCATGGGTATGGGCAGATGAGAAATCATGGATTGGTGTTTCACAACTCGATAGGTTAATGATTGATTATTCTGTTGGGAATTTTCAAGTTACTGTAGGCCGGCAAAGGATAAATTGGGGACAAACCTTTGTATGGAATCCCAATGATCTTTTTAATACGTATTCGTATTTTGATTTTGATTATGAAGAAAAACCAGGGAGCGATGCTGTAAGATTGCAATACTATTTAGGAGAATCAAGTAAAATTGAATTATCAACTTCAATAAATAGTGATGATAAAATTACTTCAGCTTTATTGTATCGCTTTAATACACACGGAGTTGACATTCAGTTTTTAGCGGGTATTTTTACAGAAAGTGATTATGTTTTTGGTGGTGGTTGGTCAGGAAGTATTGCTGGTGGAGGTTTTAGTGGTGAGTTTACTTATTTCCATCCAATGGAAAATTATGCAGAAGAAAAATCGGCAATTACAGCAACTTTACATTATGATTATACATTTAAAAACACATTTAATTTACAATTTGAAACACTTTATAATGGTTTTGGAACTGATGATTTTTCAAGCGGATTAGGAGATATATTATTTATGGATCTTAGTCCGAAGAATCTATTTCCAACCAAAGTTGCTTTTTTTGGTAGTGGAGGCTATCAATTAAGTCCTTTATTTAATCTTACCCTTGCAGGAATGTATGGGCCCGAAGGTAATTTTTTATATACAGGACCAACAATTACATATTCAATGTCGGATACTATGGAACTGGCAGTTATTGGGCAATATTACACGATGGATAAAGTAAAAGATACTTCAGGAAATCTATTAGCCAATAGTGGTAGTGCTTTATTTATAAGGTTAAAGTGGGCTTTTTAAGATTTTTTTATTCTTGATAAAAACAACCAAAAACTAACGTTATCCGGCAAGTACTCATTATAAACGTC
>DAOUQH010000136.1 GCA_030625645.1 Flavobacteriia bacterium
TAATATATTAAATTATCTTTTTTTTCTCTACTATGTAAATTAGCATTAGTAATTTAGTCTTTCATGCCTTTTAAACTCTCATTAATTGTAGTAATTTTTGCCTCAGCATCTGCTAATTTTTTCTTTTCGTTCGTAACTACCTGTTCTGGTGCATTATTAACAAATCTCTCATTACTCAATTTATTTTGAACAGATTTTAAAAATCCTTCGGCATATTTTAGCTCTTCTTCTAACTTTTTGATCTCCTCCTCTACATTGATATTCTCTCCCATTGGAATAAAATATTCATTAGATTTCACTCTAAAAGATAAGGCTCCTTCTTGCTTTTCATTTACATATTCTAATTTAGAGATATTCCCTAGTTTTGAAATGATAACATCAAAATCGGTTTTTATCTTTTCATTGTTAATTACAAAAAGTTCAACAGAATCCTTATTGGCAATATTATTTTCTTTACGGATGGTTCTAATTCCAGAAATTACATTTGTTGCAAAATCAAATTCCTTTACCAAACTTCCTTCAGGTTTTTTTATTACTGGCCAAGGTGAAATAATTAAAGCTTCATCAGTCGTTCTTTCACGCATCAATTGCCAAATTTCTTCAGATATAAATGGCATAAATGGGTGTAAAATCTTTACAATTATTTCAAAATTATCTACAGTTTGGTTATATGTTTTAGTATCGATCGGACTTTGATAGGCTGGTTTTACCATTTCTAAATACCAGGAAGAAAAATCATCCCAAATAAATTTATAAGTAGTCATTAAAGCCTCTGAAATTCTATAACCTTTGTAAGATTTTTCTAAATCTTGTAATACTTTATCCAGTTTAGAATCAAACCATTTTACAGCTTGTTTTGCTGATTCTGGCTGCTCAATTTTATCAGATACCTCCCAACCTTTTACCAAACGAAATGCGTTCCATATTTTATTTGAAAAATTTCTTCCTTGTTCACAAAGATCTTCATCAAATGGTAAATCATTTCCTGCAGGAGAAGTTAGTAACATACCAACTCTAACACCATCAGCTCCATACTTTTTCATCAAACTAATAGGGTCAGGTGAATTACCCAATGATTTACTCATTTTTCGTCCTTGCTTATCACGAACAATTCCTGTAAGATAAACATTATCAAAAGGTTTTTCATCTCTATATTCATATCCGGCAATAATCATCCTCGCAACCCAAAAGAATAATATCTCGGGAGCAGTAACCAAATCACGAGTTGGATAATAATAATTAATTTCTTCATTTTCAGGATTTCTAATGCCATCAAAAACAGAAATAGGCCATAACCAAGAAGAAAACCAAGTATCCAATGTGTCTTCATCTTGTTTAAGATCCTTTTCTGTAATATTTTTTCCTGTTTTCTCTTTAGCCAGTAGAATTGCTTCTTCTATAGTTTCAGCAATTACAAAATCATTATGTCCATCACCATAGAAAAAAGCGGGAATACGCTGTCCCCACCATAATTGACGAGAAATATTCCAGTCGCGAACATTTTCCATCCAGTGACGATATGTATTTTTAAATTTTTGTGGAACTAAATTAACCTCATCCTCCATTATTGCTTTTAAAGCAGGTTCAGCAAGATCATTCATCTTTAAAAACCACTGTATCGATACTTTTGGTTCAATAATTGCACCTGTTCTTTCTGAAGTTCCGATTTTATTTTGATAATCCTCAACCTTTACGAGATTTCCTAAACCATCTAATTCTTTTACAATTTCTTTTCTTACAACAAATCTATCTTTACCCTGAAAATGTAAACCATAAGAATTCAAAGTTGCATCATCATTAAAAATATCAATTACTTCTAGTTGATGTTTATCTCCAATTTCTTTATCGTTCGGGTCGTGTGCAGGCGTGATTTTTAAACATCCTGTACCAAATTCCATATCTACATATTCATCTTCGATAATTGGAATAACACGATTAGCAATAGGAACAATAATTTTTTTACCTTTTAAATGTGTAAATCTTTCATCATTTGGATTGATACATATAGCTGTATCTCCTAAAATGGTTTCAGGACGTGTAGTTGCAATCGTTATGAAATCATCTGAATTCTCAATTTGATAACGTAAATAATAAAGCTTTCCATTTTTTTCTATATGAATAACTTCTTCATCAGAAACAGTAGTTTTTGCTTCAGGGTCCCAATTTACCATTCTATAACCTCGATAAATTAATCCTTTTTTATGAAGATCAATAAAAACTTTAATAACAGATTCCGACATATCATCGTCCATAGTAAATTTTGTACGATCCCAATCGCAAGAAGCACCTAATTTTTTTAATTGTTCTAAAATTATTCCTCCGTGCTTGTGTGTCCATTCCCATGCATGATCTAAAAATTCATCACGAGAAAGATCCGCTTTAGCGATACCCTCTTCTTTTAATTTGGCAACAACTTTTGCTTCTGTAGCAATTGAAGCATGATCGGTTCCTGGCACCCAACAAGCGTTAAAACCTTTCATTCTAGCACGACGGATTAAAACGTCTTGTATCGTATTATTTAACATATGCCCCATATGTAATACACCAGTAACATTAGGTGGAGGAATAACTATAGTATAAGATTCTCTTTCATCTGGAACTGAATGAAAATATTTATTTTCCATCCAATAATTATACCATTTATCTTCTACTTTTTCTGAATTGTATTTTGTTGGGATGCTCATATGTTAAAGTTTTGAAAAACGTTTGCAAAATTACACTTTTAAGCAATATATTAGTCTGTTTTTAGTTACTATTTTATTCAAAAGTATTATTTTTACACAAAATTAAAAATCATGAATAAAGTATTATTAATTATGCTTGTTGGGATATTGTCAATATCTGTTAAAGCACAAACAAAGGAAGAGATTAAAAAAGATTTTACTGGACCGGTATTTGAATTTGAACAAGAAACGATTGACTATGGTGACATTTTAAAAAATAGTGATGGGTTAAGGGTCTTTAAATTTGAAAATACTGGAGCAGCTCCTATACTTATCCAAAAAGTAAAATCTAGTTGTGGGTGTACCGTTCCAACATTTTCTAAGGAACCAATTATGCCTGGTAAAACTGGAGAAATTCAGGTTAAATATGCTACAAATCGCGTTGGACCTTTTTCAAAAAACATTACTATTTCATCAAATGCATTTGAAACTTCTAAAATGTTAAGAATTAAAGGTAGAGTTCTTGATAAAGAAGCTGATAACCCATTAGAGAAAAAGAAAAGTGTAGTTTCAGAAAAATAAAAAAAAGCCCTAAACAGGCTTTTTTTTTACATTCAGTTATAGATTTTATGGTTAAAGTAAACTTTTTAACTTGAATTTATAAACTAGCTTTACACCATTTCTTTCTACCAACATTTTTATTTTTTTTCCTTCATTACCAGATAAAAGATAGTTTATATTCTCAATATTTTGATCATAAATCGAATTATCATTTATCTCCAAAATTATATCTCCAACTTTTAAGCCAGCATTCTTAGCTGCCGAATTTTCACGAAGTGATGCAATTGCAAAACTTGGCATATAAGTATAATCATAATAATTTAAAATATCAATATATATCTGATTTTGCTGACGATTTATGTTAAAACCACTTTTCTTGTTTTTAACATTTTTAACTAATATTTCACCACCATAAAAAATTTCAATACCGCTTTTATTATATAAAAATGGCTTTTTAAATGCTTTATTGTTCTTTACAAGTGTAATTTTCTTATTGGAATAATCAAATATTATATTAAACCTTTTGATAATCTCAGAACCAAGAGTGCCATTCCTTTCTTTATGATCATGTACTGAAACAATTGAAGTAGAATCTGGATATGCTGCATTTACATTTTCAAATGTAAATCTACCTATACTCAATTTAGGAATTCTTCCTCTTTTACCATATATATTTCCATTTAAACCTCTTCCTAAATAATCATTAAAATACTTATTTGGAATATTAATATATGCGCTAGAATGTTCGAAAAGCCACAATGCATCACCCCCTCCTGAATCTATCAATAATTTAACATCAATTTTTTGTTGGTTTTCGTTTTCAATTTGGGCAATTATAAATGGTTTATTTTGATGAAATTTTAATGGTATTTCTTCACAATTCTTACATTTTTTATACTTATACTCTTTGGGATTAAAAAATGTTAATTTCTTTTTCGAATAATTTACTAAAACTATAAAATCTTGAAAAAGATCGCCTCCAATAATACCATTAATGTTAATACCCATTTTTGCAGATAAATCAAAATCACTATCCATCACAGCGTATATTAAATGATTGAAATTTACAACCTTACCAATTTTGGTAGAATTGTTTTTAGATTTATAGGCGGTAAGTGGTTTACCTTTACCAAGACCATTAATTTCAATTTCCTCTATATTTTTCAGCTCTAAACTATCCGAAAATTTTAAGTTCAATAATATTGTTTTATCTATTCCTGTATCTAGTATAAAGTTCAACTCTTTTCCGTTAATTTCAACAGGAATTACAATAAGATTATTAATTTGATGAAAATTCATACTGTACTTATCCCCTCCACCTTGAATACGAAAAAGGTCTTGTGAAAACATATTGGGTGAACAAAAAATAATAAGTAATAATATGATGTATGTTTTAAACAAAAAAAAGTTTTTAAATTTTCATAATGAAGATACCATGAAATAATTTAAAAACTATTTTTTTAAGAAAATATTAGCTAAAATTTAGATTATTTTAGCATAAATATTATTTTTTTATCAATTCATTTACTTTTTTAAGTGTAAAGGGAATCATTTCTTTAGCAATAGTATAAGCAACAAAATATTTTCTTGTACTTTTATTTGCAAATAAAAATGAATTAATCAATTTTGAACTTGTTTTCTTATAATCTTTTGAACTTAATGTATTACTTAAATTGAAGGACTTAGAAGATTCTTTACCAAAA